>JANQGB010000696.1 GCA_028277545.1 Phycisphaerae bacterium
TACTGATACCGGCGCTGGTATCAGCTCGCGACCAGACCCGGGCCTTCGTCTGCCTGGACCACATGCGGGCTGCTGCCTTCGAGTTTCGCCTGTTCGCCGATCCCTACACCTGCGCCGATCGAGGCCAGAGCGCCCGACTGTACGGCAGCCGCTTCAGCGCCGTTGACTTCCAGGAAAGCCTCTACGAGATAGACGAATTCTGGGACGTGCCGCAGGGGGTGGCACGAACCGAAGCCTACCGGCGCGGCCAGAAGCCCATACTCTGCCCCTCGGGTCCGAGCGGCCTGGTCCGGGTGCGGGCTTACCTTGGGGGGCCGAGTCTGACCCAGAACGGCGTCTATCCGCCGCACAAGATCAACTATGCCATGAACCGGCGGCTGTACCGGGCTCCGGCCAATTTCCCCGGCGCGCCGATTCCGGTGGACAGGTTCGTGACCATTGGCAAGCGGATACTGGACCATCCCCATGTCCCGCTGCTGTTCGACGCTGACGCCCAGCGTGCCGTGGATGCCGGCAAGCTGCCGTTCTTCTCGGCGCCTCCCGGGCGTGGAGACGAACCGAGCGTCTACGACGACAACGCATACTGGTTCCCGGCACGTCGTCACAAGCAGAGACTATCCGTCTGCTTCGTGGGCGGACACGTCGCTTCGACCAGTGATCCCATGGCTGACCGGACCTGGGATTGGGACTACCATCCGGCGATCCCTTCCAATCCGTAGCCTCCGTCGGATGGCCCACCCGCCATGAGCCTGCAGAATCGCTTCCGACTGTTGGTGGGCATCTTCGGTGTGTCCGTTGTGGCCAACGTGCTTGTTTCCGTGTGGTGTATTCACCTTCACGTGGGAGAGGCCACGCGCCGCTTCGAGCTGCTCATGTTCAGCCTGCGTAACACCGACCAGGTGCGGCGCCTGGTCGATGAAGTTGTGGCCGACCTCCAGCAGCGGCCGTTCAGGGAGGTGCAGGATACGCGCTACCGCTCGCTCTGCCTTCAGGTTGCCCAGGGGGTCAAGGAGTTGCCGGCCGTTGACCAAGACCATTCGGGTCGATCGCAGGGCGAACGCCTGCGGGAACTGAGCGCTCGGTTGACGCGTTCGGCCGAGCGTTACGTGGAACTGGTGGACGTGGCTCGCTTGGCCGACGCCGGCGAGGTCCTGGCTGACGAGATTCTTGTTCAGTGCGCCCAGCCTATGCAGCAGTTACTGGCCGGCTTGGCGTTGGAAGATAACCGAGCGCTCTCGCAGACTTCGGCAGCAGTCGGCGACAAGGAGGCGACGGTAACAGCGATTCTGACGCTGAATGCTGCGGCCGCGTTTCTGCTGGCCTTTGCCGGCGTGCACCTGGTGCGCAACTGGGTCTTGAAGCCGGTGGCCGCCCTCAAGGCGGCGGCGGAGCAGCACGCTTCCGGCAACCTGGGGTACCGTATTGATCCCATTGCCAGTGACGACGAACTGGGCGCCCTGTCGCGCGACGTAAACCGCATGGCCGACTCCCTGACTGACATTCAGCATCGCCTGCTGGAGCAGGAGCGCCTGGCTGCCATCGGGGAAGTCACCTCCACGGTAGCGCACAACATCCGCAACCCATTGGCGGGTATCAGAGCTTCCGCCCAAGCCTCTATGGCGGACCTGCCGGATGACAGCGAGATCAGAACGCGTTTGGCAACCATGGTGAACACGGTGGACTCGCTGAGCCGCTGGTTGCGCGAGCTGCTACAGGTCAGCCAGCCGATAGAGCTGAACTGTCGCCCGACGTCCGTGGCCGACCTGGTCACTCGTGTCTGCGGCGTGCTGCAGACCAGCGCCGAACGGCGTCGCGTGAAGATTGTGTTCGAGCGATCCGGCCGGAACGATGTGGCTTTGATCGACGCGCCGCGGGTAGAGCAGGCGGTGCTGACGGTGGTAGCCAATGCCCTGGAGGCATCCCCTCCTGAGCAGGAGGTCAGTATCGAGGTGGGCCCGGCCGGGCAGACGGGTCGCATCGAGTTGCAGGTTGCCGACCGCGGACCGGGCATCCAGGCGGCGGTGCTGGAGCGTATTGCCTCACCGTATTTCAGCACCAAGCCTGGCGGCACCGGAATAGGCCTCTACCTGGCCAAGCGCGTGATCAGAGCGCACGGCGGTTCACTGGAGTTCCAAAACGCTCCGGATCGCGGTACAAGAGTGACCGTTCGACTTCCCGCTGTAAACGAAGCGACCCAAGGAGCGTAACTCCCGTGGCCACCCTGCTGCTCGTAGATGATGAAACGTCGCTCCTGCACTCGATGAAGCTGCAGCTTTCCCGGGCCGGTCACGAGTGCCACGCGGCGGAGACGGTTCTGGCGGCGAACGACCTGCTGGATCGGCTTGACCCGGAGCTGGCGGTGGTGGACATCCGTCTGCCGGATGGCAACGGAATCGACCTGGTGCGCCGCATCCGCTCAGACGGCCGGACGTTTCCCATAGTCGTGCTGACCGCTTTCGGCTCCATCCCCAACGCGGTCAGCGCTATGCGCGAAGGGGCCGACGACTACGTCGAGAAGCCCATCGACCTGGAACAGTTGACCTTCATAGTCGAGCGCAATCTCGAGACCCAGCGTCTAAAGGGCCGCCTGGAGTTTTATGAGCGCACCCGCCCGCCGGATCACAGGGGGCCCGACCTGATCGGTGACAGTGAGGCCTTCCGCAGGGTGCTGGCCCTGGCGGCGCGGGTGGCGTCGCCCGGCGTGGTTGACCCGTCGGAGATGCCCACGGTCCTGGTAACGGGTGAGACCGGAACCGGTAAGGATGTCGTGGCCCGGCATGTCCACGCCGTTGGCCCGCTGGCGTCGCAACCGTTCGTTCATGTCGATTGCGCGTCGCTGCCACGAGAACTGATTGAGTCAGAGCTCTTTGGACACGAACGCGGAGCTTTCACCGACGCCAAGTCCGCCAAGCGAGGACTGCTGGAGATCGCTTCCGGCGGGACGGTCTTCCTCAACGAGATCGGAGAACTGCCCCTGGACCTGCAGGTCAAGCTGCTGACCGCTCTGGAGCGCCGGACGTTCCGCCGTTTGGGCGGGACGCGCGACGTGCGTATGAACGCCCGGATCATAGCGGCCACGAACGCTGATCTTCAGCAGCGGGTGGCTGCCCGGACGTTCCGGGAAGATCTCTTCTACCGGCTTAACGTGTTGACCATTCACCTGCCGCCGCTTCGAGACCGGGGGGACGATCTGCCCGTATTGACCGATCACTTCGTCAGTCGCCTGTGCCGAAAGTACCGGCGGGCCCAAGCTTCGCTGACGGAAGACGCCCGGCGGGCCATCCGTGCTTACCGCTGGCCTGGCAACGTGCGCGAACTGATGCACGTGCTCGAGCGGGCCTCTCTGCTGGCTGAAGACGGGGTGATCCGAAGAGAGCACCTGGGGTTGAGCCCGCCGACCACACCTACCGGTGCGGCAACTGACGATGCGGCACCTGGCGGTGTGGAACCTGACGCCTCGGCTCGGCACATCGAGCTACCCGACTGTACGCTGGCCGAGGTGGAGTCGCGGATGATCGAACGGGCGATGACTAAGGTCGGCGGAAACGTCTCGCAGGCGGCTCGCCTGCTGGGGCT
>JANQGB010001443.1 GCA_028277545.1 Phycisphaerae bacterium
GACTCACCACCAGCCACGTAGAATGGCGCAGCCAGCTCACGACGGCCGTCCACAGAGACGGAGCCGTTGTTGGCTGGCACTTCGCCGTTGGCCGCAGCACCCGACACTCGAGAGCGTCCGCCGGAGTACATCGAGGCCACACCCGTGCCCGCCGGCCAGTAGCTCAGCGGCGCGCGCGTGTAGTTCTTGACGTCCGCGATGCGCAACTTGATGATGACGTCGCGCTGCAGCCGCAGCATGTCGTCGAGCGGCACGTGCGGGTTGTCAGCATCCGGGAAGCTGTTCGTCGACGCGGCAGCGCCGGTCTTGAACAGCTCGATCCCGATGTTGAAGATGATGAGCTCTTCGTTCTCGGGAAGTCGGTTGCCGCCGCCCTCCAGGTTGGTGTCAACCGCCGTCGACTGACGCGGTCCCACCGAACCCGGTACATCGCCACCCGTCGAGTACGAGAAGGCTGTGAGCACACCAAACGCCGCAGTCGAGATCTCGACGGTAGACCACAAGGGCTCCGAAGTGACCCAGTCGCCTGGCGTCAGGACGTTGCCGTCCGGTGTGCGGATTTTCCATAGCTGTGCCATGTCTGTCCGTTCCTCCCTTACGAAACCGGGCGCTTGTGCAACCCGTCGAGAAGCACGCGAATCCGAACAAACACGTTCGGGTTCGTCGAGCCAGCGCCGCCACCACTCACGGTCTGGGCACCCTGCTCGGCGTTACCCACGTTGAGCGCTTGGCCAGTTGGATTGAGCAGCTGGACCCGGAACTTCTCCTGGCCGCCCATGTGTTGCGGAATCACGAAGCTGCGAACAGCCTCCTGACTCGGCAAGCCCGCCGCACCGTAGGTCTTACCCGCGGCGTCGCCGGACACACCACTGTTCGCGCTACCAAACGGACCGAAGCCCGTGTTGAAGTAGCCGAAGCCAGCCTGCGCGTAACGCTTCATGCTGATCTCGAGGATCAGAATCAGCGCCTCGTTCAGAACGCCGTACTGCACAGGCGAAGGAATAGGCTCGCCGGTGGCATTCTGCGGAGCTAGCGAAGAGGTGAAGTTGCCGCGGGTGCTGTTCTCGAGGGTGAATACCTCGGGCTTGATGGCGTAGACCAAAAACTCCTCGGTCGAGGCCATCGTGCCAGCTTGCGACATGTTGGTGTCACGCTCGTCAGCGGTACGCTGAGTCACGGCCACCGCGGAAGCACCTGGAACGGTGCCACCCACGGTGTACTGGAACAAGTTGATCTCGTTCCGCGTGGCGCCGTGCTCGATTTCACAGGTCGAGTACAGCGGCTGATCAGTCCAGTCCTCGAAGGCAACCTCAGTGCCGTCGGGGTACCGGAGCTTTGTAATCGTGTTCAGCACAATCGTCCTCCAGACGGTTTACGCGGGTTAGGCGCCGGCCATCTTGAAGCCAGGAGTCCCGAAGGCCTTGGCGTTGATGTTGCCGAGGTTGACGACCTCGCCGTAGCTGCCGACGCCACGACCCCCACCGAGGGCCCCGGCACCGTAGCCGCGAGAAGCCTGTGGCTCCATGACGATGGCACCCATGCCCTGCGGGCGCGAGTACACCGGCACGATGGCGCCCATCGCGTTCTCCGCGCCGTTGGCCGAAGCCATCGCCGCCTTGGCGCTCATCTCGTTGGCGATCATGACGAGACCCACGGCGGCACCCGCCGAGAAGGTCATGGCCGCCGCAGGAGCACCCACGATGCCGCGGACCAGCAATGCAAGCACGCCGGCGCCGGCGATACCTGCTACCGGGGCGTACTCGACCAGCCAACGCTTGGTCTCGGTGTCCGGCACGATGCTCTGCCGAAGACCGACAGAAGCCATCCCCGCCCCGATGCCACCTAGCGCGATCGGAACGACCGTGCCCGCAAGGGACTTGGGATCGGTGATTCGCCCGACACCCGAGCCGCTGAGCTTGCGAACCCGGATGACAGAGCCTGTGCCGCGACGACGTCGCTTGTACCTACGCTTTGCCATATCTCAGTTTCTCCTTACCGTGCGCAGTGCGCATTTATCAGGCGCGGGTTCGCAAATGCTTCCGCACAACCATCATTTTTTCCGTTTGGGGGCGGATCTTTTGACAACGCGCCCCCCGCGAGCCTTGCGCTTTGCCGCCAAGGCCAGTTTTTTCGTACGGTGACAACTCACCGTGCGACCTTTTTTGACCACACAGTACCGACTGGTGGTTGGACGTGGACGCGACGGCCGCACGCGAACCGCACTGAGCCCGCCGCAGCCGCACCGTTTGCTGGTGAGCTTTCCGAGCTTGATCTTGTGCAGTTGCGCCATGCTTCATCGCCGTCGCCTTAATTTCACCGGGCGCTTGCGCCAGTACCGGCCGGTTAACCAAATCGCACCGGCAGCTACAGCCGCGGCGCCAAGTCCCCAGCCGAGCCCGCGGAAGCGCAAGCCCTCGACCTCGCGCGAGATCTTCTCGTTGATGCGCCGCTCGAGCGTCATCAGCTCCGCTTGGAGCCCCGAGAAGTTGCCCATCCAGTTTTCCCAGTCGCCGGGCGTCGCGGATTCGACCTGCGCTTCGAGCGCGATCACCGCATCGCGGGCCTGGCGGAACTGGGCATTCTCGGTCGCGAACTCCGACGCCACGCCGCGATTGGTCGCAGTCGTCAGGCCCATGTTGATCCGGTCGAGAAAACCGTACAGATCCGTCAGCGACTCTTGTGCAAGCCCCTGTTGATCCGGACTCAGCGCACCCAGCTGATGAAACATCATCGGCGCCTCCGTCGACGTCTCTTTGTGAACCAACCCTGCTTGTAGCCCCACCAGCCGACAACGCCGGCAGCTACACCAACACCCGCGACGATCGCGACTGTCTCAGGACTGATCTTCGGCGTGCGCGGCCGCAGCGTCGGAATCGCGAGCGGCGGCAGCTTGCGCGGCGCCTTGACCACCGGTGCCGGCGGTGTCTTGACCGCAGGCCCTGTGCGTCCCGATGCCATGCGGCCGGCCGGCGTCTCGACCGTCTCGCCCACGCTGACCTCGCCAACGTCGATCAGCGTCGAGCTGCGCGCACGGCCACTGGTGAGGTCTGCCGCGACCTCAGCCTGAGGCTGCCCGCTGTTTGGCGGAAGCTTCGGCCCAGGCGGAATCGGCTGTGGGGGTGACTTGGGCGGCGAAATCATCGCAACGGTGTCACGGTTGCCCACAAACCACGTCGGCATGTCCTTGGCGTAGCAAGGCAAGTTCAATCGCACCGAGGAGCCGAGGGCCTTCAGGGCCGTGTTGACCATGAGCGTTGCTGCACAGCCAGTTCGCGGCCCATAGAGCCCATCGACTCCAAGGAGCATGATTGGGCGTCCGCGCGAACAGCACGGATACGAGCGTAGTGTCTTTTGAGGCACTACGCTCGCGATGTCAGGGAAGACCGCATTGAAGGCGCGTTGAAACGCAAACACCGACTGCAATGCAGCCTTTGGACGATAGCCCTGACCGAGGTCACGGATCATCGCCTGCGCTTTCAATGCGGCTTCTGCTAGTGCTTGGCCGCCGCCGGCTTCAATGCTTGCCACTTAGGTTCTCCCTGCCAAAGCGTTAGCGGTTTATCGACGACGCTTGGTACGCCGAACCGTGCGGCTGCTGGTGATCTGGCCGCGTGCGTTGCGACAGATCTTGCGACGGCTGCCCTTGATCGTCACGGTCTGGCAGCGGCCACGGCTGGTGCCCTTGCGACGAGTGGACTTCCGCTTCGAACCGCTATACTTGCGACAGACCTTGCGCCCGTTGCTACGGCCCCATCTTGTACATTTACGAGCCATGTTGGTGTTTCTCCTCGTTGTGGTTTTACCAACGCCGGGCGCATGCCTGGCGAGTTAAAAGACGGTCAGCGAACGACCGCCAAAAGTAGAAGCGCGCCACCCGCAGCGAACAGCCACGTCTGGTTGCGCTTGACCCAGCTCTCAGCCTCGGCCGGAGTTGGGATCGCGTCGCTCACCGGCTCGAGCCATTCATCAAGCGTGGCTGCAGCACGCTGTGCCGGTTCGGTGATCGCCGCCGGCAACAGATTCGGGTTGACCACGCGGTCACCCTGATCCATCGCCATGTCAACGACCTCGGATGCCGGCGGCACGAACTCTTGAGCCGGTGGCGCCGTCTCGACGTCGGTCACTGGCGGATAGTCCACCGGTGACGCCTTGCCCGCAGCCACGTCCGCCTGCCACTTGGCAGTCAACGCACCCTCGAAGCGCGAACGGAACGCCGGGTCGGTCTTGATGCGCTGCACCAGCCGCTGGCCGACCT
>JANQGB010000714.1 GCA_028277545.1 Phycisphaerae bacterium
GATCGTGAACGGCGGGACATCCTTCGCAGGGTACATATACCAGCAGGAATTCGTCGCCTTTAGCCTCCTCACATCAGAGGCAAGTCGCCTGCTGATCAACAATGGTTCTTCCATACGGGCTTTCGCTATAGAGGGTCGAACGACCGAGTCTGGCCCCGCCTGGGATGTCCGCTTCGAGCGAGAGGACGGCAGTGTTGAACTACTCGAATGCAAAGACACACCAATAACGCGCGACGACCGGATCACGTTCTACAAGCGCGTACGCCGGGAGATTGCTGCCGGCACCTCCCCTGAAGTTCTATCCGTCGGCTGGGTGACGGACCCAACGAAGCAGGGCGATATCTTAGAACATCTAGCTGAAATGAGAACGCTCGCAGCAACCGCCTTGGATCTCGACTGGGTCGACGGGGAAACGGTTCGTGTCTCGTCCGGCGAAACAGCGGTCAAAGAAGCTCTGTACAATCTTTGTGGAAACGAAGCCGATGGCAAGATCCCCCCGGTAGACGTTGACGTGGCGCGTGCCCTGCTCTCGCGACTCCAAGCCCACCGCCACATCAATCAAGACTTATCAGAATCGGTGAAGCTGCTCGTGTGCGGGCTCTTTGAGGAAGGGGCGGGTGAGGCCGTCCACGCCTATATTCTTGGCGATCTCTCGTCTGGGATCGCAACCAACGGTTCCGTGCGCTACGAGCGCGATGAATTCTTCGCAGCCATTGGAACTGCCCCCCTCGCCCTCACCGCGGCTGAGGCTTTTCGCGACCTTCTGGAATTCCACAGCGCCGCCGGCGGACGCCAGGAAGTGCCGCGCATCACCTGGCAGCAATTGCCGGAACGGCCGACCAAGACCTGGCCCCTGACGGAGCGGTTGCCTGGAGTATCCGCCGACGATTCAATCGTGATAACCGCGGATACTGGAGTCGGCAAGACTGCAACATCCTGGCAACTCTTCGATGCCCGGCGGAACGACCACGATGCCTACCACGTTCTGCGGCTTGATGCTGGGGATCTTGAAGACCACGATGTCCGGTCATTGCCTCGGCTACTCTGCATCCTCTGTGGTGTGTCACAAACGTGGATAGTCATAGATGGACTTGATGAGATAACGCCTAGCTCGGCCATTCTGTGGCGGCAAACTGTGAATCGTCTACTGGCTCTGCCCAGATGCGCGGTCGTTATCACGGTTCGAAAGGAAGTCTTATCCGCATATGCCTGGATGCAACAACTCACAGACTCCTTTGCCCATGCTACTCTTCCTCCTCTCTCTGCGGAACAGGTCGCGGAGGCGTTTCAAGACGTAGGTCTCCCTGTGCCGGAATCTAGTGCGCTGCTTCAGTGCCTACGCAACTCGTTTCTTCTTTCTCTTTACGCCCAGATGGCAACGCCTGCTGATCTTCCGTTACGGACGAGCGGTGAGGTCACCGGGTTTCATGTTATTGAGCTGTACTGGGATCGCCGCGTCGTCGCCGAAAGCCACGGCCTACGCGGAGGGATGACAGGGAATGCAACCGCCCACCAGAAGAGACGAGCAGTGGCCTACCTGCAAACGCGTATGCTGAACGGTGATCAGGTTGTATCACGCAGCGATGCGGACGAAGACGAGGCCATGGGGCTTGACACCCTATTGCGTGAAGGCGTACTGAGCTCGCATTCGACCAACTCGGTGCGTTGGTCCCATGATTGGCTTTATCAGTATGCGCTTATCGATAAGCTGATAGAGGCTACCGCCCAGCCCTCGCCAGAACGCCTCGCCGAGCTAACCGTCGGCATCACGCTGGATCACGTTCGTCGCACCGCGTGCATCGGAGCCACTAAGTGGATAATCAACCACGCGGAATGGGGGCCAATAGGTCGGTTTCTAGTGGCGCTCCACGGCCTTCGCCCGCAGCTACCAAGCGAAGCGCTGCCGGTCTTGGTCGAGGGCTCTAACGAGGTTGTCACGCTGGCTGAGCTGCCGGTTGATCTGATCGTAGAGTTTATTGAAATCGCGATTCAGCTCAACGCCGCGCACTGGGGTCCTACGATTTCGGCTTTGCCAGCAGAGCTCTTTGGCGGCCCCAGCGGGCCGTCTCTTCTTGACGCAGTAGTACGCTTTGGCCAGAAGGTGGTTCTGAGTGACTGATACATCGACGACAATCCACGGCCTCGTTGCGTTGGACGAGCAAACCCGACAGCTCGGGCAGGAACCCTACGCGCCGAGCGTACGCCGAATACTCGACCTTATTCTGAAGAACGAAGCGTTTCGTGACGCACCCGTGCGCGAATGGGCAATTGCCCGAGCATCGAGCAACGATTATTGGATTGCAGCCGCAGCGCTAAAGATCGGCCTGCAACTTGTCAACGCTGATTTGACAGAGGACGCGCTGCGAATCGCGAAGTCTGTTATTGATACGGCAACGAATGGCAACCCGGAAGTTCTAGGCACGCGTGACTACTCGCATCTCCGCGAACTTGAAGTGCTATTGTCGCAGCCAGGACTCGTGAGTGCGCATCCAGCAACATGGGGGCGATACATAATTGAGCTGCAAGCGGCGGCTCTCTTTGGACATCGAGAAGCTGAGTGGCCTCAGACAAAGGAGTTCAGACAGCGCTGGAACGAGAAGTTCGGCGCAGTGTACGACGCTGTTGATGACTTCACGCCGGAATACGATGATCATCCTGACATCTGGTACTATCAGCATGGTCATCTGGATAGAGACTTACGAGGGACACTGTCGCGCGCAATCGAGAGAGGTCTTAGTGAAGCGGTGCGGCTCAGCGAAGCAGGAGTCTTTCGCACGCTCGTCGAGCTGCTCGTGGGGAGCGCATGGGCAGTAGCCAGATGTCAAGTTCTGGTCGCGATGTACGATTTCGTTCGCGAGAGCAAGGAGTCGGAGTCCTGGCAGATTGAGGAAGCAGTGGCGCTCGCATCTGATCCTCGATTTGAGCGAATGCGGGGAGCAACGAACTTCCGTCGTCTATTGCGACGGTCCATCAAGGAGCGTGTCGCCGAAGCGAAACGGGAGGCGGTGGTTGAGTGTGTCCGGCTGCACGCTCCGGATGATGCCATCAGGATGAACGAGCTGGCGGACGTGGCGGAGTGGGGGCTTTTGACGGATGGAGAGTCGGAGGAACTTGAGCACGCGAAGTCGGAAGACGGCCTCTTCGATCCCTACGACCCGCGCGAGGTACCTAAGCCAACCGCATCCTTTGCCCGTGCCGTACCATCCGAGAAGCGCTTCGTTAGCCACTGGCCTCACTCTGAGGATCATCGGCATCTGGAGCTGCTCGCCGAGAATCAACCACCCGCAGCTTCCGCTGACCTTCAGGAGGTGGAGGAGTGGCTGCTGCCTCGGGTGGAGGCACTCAAGACAATCGCCGGCCGAGATGAATCGTTTGACGAACAGTGGTTTGGAGAGATCGCAGGTTGGTGCGAGAAGATCCTCGAAGTGTTGAAGCGGTGGGCTGGTCTTCAGGACGTTAGCACGGCTGAAGGCGTAGAATGCACACCTCAGGCCTACCTACAATACCTAGACGCTCACGCTCCATGGTGGAGGCAGCGTGCGGAAGCATGTTGTGACCGCTTGCAGAAGGACGCGCCGGAGCATCACCATAAGGAAGAAGAGGGCCACCTGGCATGGTCGTCAAATGACCCGATCTACGCAGGGTTGTCGTTCTTAGATGAGCTATTGGCTATTCAGCACTGCCCTGAGCTAGACACCTATCGGGATCAGTTGGCCAAGGCTATTACTTCCCAATGGAAACACTGGCCCAATTTCACGCGGGCCACTGTCCTGACAGTCTTGCGTCCCTTCCACTGGGCGTCCATTGCCCCATTGAGAAGCTTGCTGAAATCAGTGGTCGAAGAGGATCGGCACTCTGACATACTGGAGCGATCCATCCACCATCTCTTGCGATTCAGTGTTCCAGATATAGTCGGAATACTTGCGCGTGTTTGGGAGCGCATCGACACGGTGAGTGATCCCGAGAACACTGCCCGGCTCATCGGTGAGGTGATTGGGAATGCGGTGATGCGACATCGCGGCGATTCTGACGATCATCCTGTATTGGGTGAGTTGACTGCGTGGTGTGACCAACTGCGCTGTGAGCCTAGCGGACGCCCGCAAGCGCGGGGCGCGTTGGTGCACGGAATCCTCTGGGCAGCCAAAGAGCATGCAGGGAACACGCACGAGCTAACGAGCCGCCACGCTGATTGCTGGCTTGAACTTGCACTATGGGGCGCGCAAGAGTTCCTGGACACGGGGATCGGAGTTGAGGGGCGAGCAAACACGTTGCGGGCGGTGATGTTCGTCCTGGAGATGTCGTGGCCGCCGGCAGAGCGTAGACGGCTTTACGAAGAGCTGGCCGATGTATTCGAGCGTGCTATTCGTGAGGGTGACGTTGGCGAGTTTAGCATGCTGCATTTTGAGTTGAAGGAAGAGATTGGCCAGCGCCGACCTGACGAGAAAAAAGAGGCGGATCAACGACGAGAAGTCGCTCCCACCGACAACCTTCTGCTGCGCCTGTGCAAAGCATCGGCCGAGCGTGTTGCGGAGTGGCGGCGCAAGGGAGAAGCGACTCGTGATCTTGGCTACGGCGCTTGTCTCTGGGGCGGTGACACCGGAGATTTGATCGAGCTGGTTTTTCTTCATGCTAGAGATCGAGAGTTCGTCCGCCGCGAACTGTCGCCGATCATCGATATTCTCGCGTCAGCAGGGCTGACTACACTGGCGACTGACTTGCGGATCAAGACTCGACGAGGTTGACTCCTGCCTGCTCGGAAAACGAGTTCACGCGAGTCACATCGGTCACCTCGACCACCGGAAGAGTCTGAGGCGGCCGGGAAGTACGGGCAAAGTAGGCAATCAGAGTGACGGTGGGCGGTGTTCTGCGGCTGGACGGCTGGCGAATATAGTTGCATAATGCTGCCTAACCCCTCGGGAGCGGCGACGTGGCGAAGCTCAATGAGTATCTGACCGTTGGAGAGGCTGCCGAGTTTCTCGGCGTGAGCAAGGACACGCTCCGTCGCTGGGATCGGGCCGGCAAACTGACAGCCCGCCGCCATCCTGTGACCGGCTACCGGCTGTACCTGCGAGAAGAACTTGCCGCATGGCTCAAGCAACTGAAGGCAGAAACGCGGCGAAAAGGCCGCTGAGTGGAGATCGAGGAGTGATAACGGTGTCAGGAGGCGCCTGAAACCCGGCCAGGCGTGAGCGCCGTCAAACCCAGCCAGTCCTGTTGATCTTTCTATACGTCATCTCAC
>JANQGB010000720.1 GCA_028277545.1 Phycisphaerae bacterium
GCCCGCCAACGACGTGCCGGTTACTGCACCTTCAATCGCCGGGGTCAGCAGCTACGGGACCAGCGGCGGCCAGGACGAGGTCCTGGGTCTGATCGTCGGTCTGCCGCCGGGAATGCCGCCCTATCCGCTGAACGCCATCTACCCGGTGGCGGATGAGGTCACTGTCCACCAGAGCCTGGCACCCAACCCGGACGGCGGGGAGGAGGAGGACGACGACGTGGATTCGCTCGACGTCGTGCCCGACGAGCAGGGCTGTCCGTTCTGGTACTTCAGCGCCGACCACGAGGCCCACCTGGGGCTTGATCCGGGCAGCATCTACGAGGTGATCGGCGGCGTCCCCATGCTGGTAATCGACGACGTGATGCACCTGGGGATTCCCGAAGAGACCGACCTCGACGCTTTCGAGTTCACCTGGATCCAGAGTCCGGACGACCCCACAATTCCATATTTCGCCGTCCTGTTCAGTGTGGACGACGACGATCCACTCACTCCGGGTGATGAGTCAGGCGGACTCAACCCGGCCGAGATCTACGGCTCGCTGCTGACCGGCTTCAGCTTCCCGTTCACCGAGCCGCTGCCCGACGACGTGGACGCCATTACAATCTGGCGGCACCAGTTCCCCGTGCCGGTCAAGATCGCGTCCGCGTTAAGCTGTCGCGATCACGCCGGGGTGCGTCACTGCCTGTTCCTGGGCCTAGGCGACGCGTCCGGCACACACGGTGACAACGTCGAGCCGAGGCTCGGCGGGGCCAAGGACTTTGACTTCCACCTTACGGCCCCGGTGGTGAACGTGACCGCGACGGCGTCCTGTGCCAACAACCCCTACACCGGGACGGCCACAGCGAGCGCGGCGGGCAACCTGGTGAACGTGACCTTGACCAGCCCGCTGGTGGATCAGGACTGCTGCTGGGTGGACCTGGCGGGTGATGTCAACGAGCGGTTCTACGTGGCCGGACTGGAAGGCGACGTCAACCGCGATGGGATCGTCAACACCCTCGATTCGTCCGCCATCAAGGCTCGTTTCGGAAACGCCACCACGGCCGGCAACTTCCGATGGGATGTCAACACGGACGGGATCATCAACACCATCGACTACTCGGGCGTCAAGGCTCGATTCGGGAACACGATTCCGACCTGTCCGTAGTCAATCAGCGAAGACGGGGTCGTGCGGCCCCGACACTTCCTGGCCCCCGCAATCCGCCGACGGCTGGTTGCGGGGGCTCCGCTGCGCAGACCGGGTAGCCGGTGTGTCTAACACGCTCGACCGGGTTGCTTGAGATCAACACGATGGGGCGGAAATGGACTGTGAATTACTGGGGCGTCGGAGTCGTGTTGGCCGGTCCGGAGGCCTGCTGCCTGGCGCCAGGGGCCGGTACCATGAAGGCCGTGCGACACTGACCGCACCGCACCTTCTTGCCCCGCGCCTTGTCGGGGACCTGGAGCACGGCCCGGCACTTCAGGTTCGGGCAAATCAGTGTCACTGCCATCGGGAAACACCCTTGGTGTCGTCGTGGCAACCGCCCCAGCGCACGCAGTGGCGGGCTCGTACTGTGTTGCTATCGACGATCACCGGTCGCAACTTGACAGAAATGACGGCCGAGAGTGGCAAGCCTAATTGCTCGTAAGCCAAAGCATCATAAGTTGTTACGCCTATTGTCGGCACGCCGGAGTGCCCGGCTGAGGCCAAGCGTTGGCCGCTGAGCCACGCTTTGCGGCCTGAGATACCCGCGGTGGTACGCCGTCATCGGGCAAGACTCGCACTGCGGGCGCTACCGCGGCGCGACAAAGGCGCTAAAATGAATCTGTACTTATAATTAGGCGGACTCACGCTTGCGGGACGCCCTGGTCCGAGTAAGCGGCCGCTGTCCGCGGACCACCTCCTCGGTGACCACCCAGCGCCCGCCGGACGGCTGATCGGGCAGCTCGAAGAGAGGGTCGATCATCAGCTCCTCCGAGACAGCCCGCAGGGCCCGAGCCCCGGTGTCCCGTTCGAGAGCCAGTTCGGCGATGGCCCGCAGGGCGTCGTCGGTGAATTCCAACTCGGCGCCCTCGTACTCGAAGAGCTTCTTGTGCTGGCGGACCAGCGCGTTTTTGGGTTCGGTGAGGATACGGACCAGCGCGTCCACATCCAGGGGTTCCAGCGTGGTGAGGACCGGCAATCTGCCCACCAGCTCCGGAATCATGCCGTAGGCGATCAAGTCCTCCGGGATGGCCTGGGCCAGAATATCGCCCAGCTCACCGCGCTCGTCGGCGGGGTTCTCCTCGCTGGCGAAGCCGATGGCCGACTTGCCAACCCGGCGGCGAATGATGTCGTCCAGGCCGACGAAGGTGCCGCCGCAGATGAACAGGACGTTGGTGGTGTCCATCTGGATGTACTGCTGCTCGGGGTGCTTGCGGCCGCCCTGCGGCGGAATGTTCGAAACCGTTCCCTCGAGCATCTTGAGCAGGGCCTGCTGCACGCCCTCGCCGCTGACATCCCGGGTGATGGAGACGTTCTGGGTGGTGCGCCCGATTTTGTCGATCTCGTCGATGTAGACGATGCCGCGCTGGGCGAGTTCGAGTCGTTTTCGCCGTAGAGGATGTCGAGCAGCAGCTTGGAGGAGGCC
>JANQGB010000750.1 GCA_028277545.1 Phycisphaerae bacterium
GTACTGGACCGAATCCGATAGCGGCTGGATCAAGCGGGCGTACCTGGATGGTTCCTGCGCCGAACCGCTCGTTCAGGTGACAGATGCGCTGGGCGAGCCGCTGCATCTCCGCGGCCTCGCCCTGGATGCGGAAGCAGGCAAACTCTACTGGGCGGCGTACTCGCACAACGTGATCCAGCGTGCAGACCTGGATGGAACCGGGCTGGAAACGCTTAGGCAACATGACGGCAGCACCCGCGGTTTCGTTGGCATCAGCCTGGACCTGGATGCCGGCTGGATGTACTGGGCCGAGAGTATCGGCGACCGCATCATGCGCGCGAGGCTCGTCGGAAGTGAGGAGGAGGTGGTCGTTCACTCGGGTGTAGATGGCACACAGGGCCCCTATTACCTTGCGCTGCACAAGTGCGATGGCTGGCTCTATTGGACCGAGTTTGCGACTGGGCGCATCCGTCGCGCCCGTCTCGATGGCACAGGCGCCGAGACCGTATATACGGAAGCCGACGGCCATCCCATCGGGCTGACGCTTGATCTGGCCCGGAGCCGGCTCTCCTGGTCGCTCCTGGACGGCCGCATTCACCAGATCGATCTGGACGGCACCGGCACGTCGGACGTGGTCACGGACCTGACAGGCCCGTGGGGGTTGGCGGTAAGCCCCACTTCGCAGGGCTATGAGCTGGAAGACTACGCAGACATCAACCAGTGCCTGGCCGGTCCGGGCGCGCTGCCCGATCCGGCAGGGATCTGGACAGTGGACGACTGCCTCAGTGCCTTCGACATCGACCTGGACCAGGACGTGGACCTCAAGGACCTGGCGTCGATAGCCAGGTCTTACTACGGATATTGACAGCGAATGCCCGCCCACGGGCAGAGCACGTCTGATCGTTCACGCGTGACGAGAACCGTCCGTGTTCCAACAGGCGAATACCCCCTGCCGGTGTGTCCGTCCAGCTTCCAGGTCCTGACGAAGCGTTCGGCCACGGCGATGGTACCGTCCCGGACGACTGCCCCGAACCGCGTGCTGGCGGCGTATGCGGTGATTGTCACGGTCGACCGAGCCGACCAAGCGGTGTGGTCTCAATGGGCAGCCTGCCGGAACAGGCCAGGATTGGTAGAATCAAGGCATGCCCACCTGCATCGCTCTCTTTCGCGGCATCAACGTTGGCGGCAGGAATGTCCTGCCCATGCGCGAGCTCGTAAGCGACCTGCAATCGCTCAACTGCGAGAAGGTCAGGACCTTCATACAGAGCGGCAACGCCGTATTCGAGTATTCCGGGAATAACGCCACTTCCCTCGGCGCCGTGGTCGCGCAAAAGACTGAAGATCGTCGCGGGTTCAGGCCGGAGGTGCTGATCCTCAACGCCAGTCAGTTGCGCGACGCCATCGCGTCAAATCCCTTTCCCGAGGCCGAGGCTGAGCCGCAGACACTCCATCTGTTCTTCCTGGCATCTCCACCGCTTACACCGGACATCGAGGCCCTCAACTGCGCCAAATCGTCCTCGGAACGGTTCCACATTACCGGCCAAGTCTTTTACCTGCATGCGCCCGACGGTGTGGGCCGGTCCAGGTTGGCTGCGAAGGTCGAGTCCCTGCTGGGCGTTCCGGCCACCGCGCGCAACTGGCGCACGGTTCTGAAACTCGCGGAGATGGCCGGAGTCAGATAAGACCGCACGCTGGGCGGCGCGATCCGTACCGTCAGGCAGGCGGCCTGCCGCCATGGGCCCATGCCTGGCTGGATCGCCTCCCTGCCTTGCGTTCTTGCTCTGGTGCAGGCTGTCTCGTCAATCTCTCGCCGGACTGTCCGGCGACTCAGTAGTTGGGAGCGAATCTCGCTCAGGCGGACCGGGGCGCTTCGCCGGAAACGCAACGCCGTCTTCCTCTTCGTGGCATTCGTCACAAGCAGGTGGCTGATCGAATCTCTGATCGCGGTGACATTCCTCGCAGTCGATCTCCGCGTGCGTATCATCGAGGACCTGCCCCGTGACACCATGATCAAATGACGTCGGATCCCAGTCCTGGTGACAGGCACGGCAGTCACGCTCCAGCTCGACGAATGGGACCTGCGTATGGCAGGCGCGACAGTTCGTGTTGCGATGATAGGCTTTGAGCGGCCAGCCGGTGCTGGAGTGTTCAAACCTCTTGGGCTCGGGCTGACCTTCGATCCAGTGGCAACCCTCGCATCGCCCGGCGTCCCTCGCGTCCAGATTCATATCATCCTTGTGACACCACACGCAGGGCCGATGGTGGCCGGCAAGTGTACGAACCTGCGGCGCTTCCTCGGCCCGTCCGTGGCAGCGAACACAACTGGACTCATGGTGGCAATCGACGCAGTTCAGGCCGAACCGCCGCACGTGCTCCTCATGCCGG
>JANQGB010000766.1 GCA_028277545.1 Phycisphaerae bacterium
ACCGCCTCCACCTCCCGCAGGCGCCGGGCAACGGCCCGCCGGCAATCGTCCTGGGCCTGCTTACGCAGCCGGCGAACGGTTTCGAGCCTGAATCTGAAACGCTTGGCCATATCCGGGAACCGTCGTATCCTCTAGCGCCGCGGCCTGTCAGACCGCGACGCGCGTTACCTCACCCTACCGCCGCCACCTGCGGGCGCTGACGCGACTGCAGTTGCGTGCGGAAACTGGTGATCTCCGCATCAAGTGCCAGTAGTTGGTCACCGCTCTGCGAGAACGGCGCCCGCTCGGTGATGCCCTGCTGTAGCAGGGCATCGATCCGTGGCTTCATCTCCACCGCCACATCGAATTCCACGTTGTTGCCGGCTGCGTAGGCGCCGATGTTGACCAGGTCCTCGATGTCGGCCCAGACAGCCATGACGCTCTTGATGTTCTTCGCCGCCGCCTGGTGTTCGGGACTGACCAGGTCCGGCATTACTCGTGAGATGCTGTCCAGCGCCGAGACGGCCGGATAGTGGCCGCGGTTGGCCAGGTCCCGGGACAGCCAGACGTGACCATCCAAGGTGCCGCGTACGGCGTCCGAGATCGGTTCGTTTATGTCGTCCCCCTCGACCAGCACCGTATACATGCCCGTGATGCTGCCGCGCTGCGTACGCCCGGCACGCTCCAGCAGGCGGGGCAGCAGGGCGAACACGCTGGGCGTGTACCCCTTGGTGGCGGGCGGCTCTCCCGAAGCCAGCCCGATCTGCCGCTGGGCCATCGCCATCCGCGTGGTGGAGTCCATCAACAGCAGGACGTCCTGCCCCAGGTCACGGAAGTACTCCGCCACCGCCGTCGCCAGGAAACACGCCCGCACCCGCATGACCGGCGATTCGTCCGAGGTGCTCACCACCATGACCGTACGCTTGAGCCCCTCCTCGCCCAGGTCCTTGCGCAGGAAGTCGCCGACCTCCCGCCCGCGCTCGCCGACCAACGCCACCACGGTGACATCTGCCGAGGTGTTGCGGGCGATCATGCCCATCAGCACGCTCTTGCCAACGCCGGTGCCCGCGAAGATGCCCACCCGCTGGCCGCCGCCGATGGTGAGCATCAGGTCGATGGCCCGCA
Source organism: Phycisphaerae bacterium (assembly GCA_028277545.1). GTDB lineage: Bacteria > Planctomycetota > Phycisphaerae > UBA1845 > UBA1845 > JANQGB01. Next base: position 1,105 of record JANQGB010000766.1, read on the forward strand.
CTCCGACCGGCAGCGGGGTGTCGATCTGCTGCCGCGACAAGGCCGCCGGCGGATCGGCAAAGACGGGGTATTGGGCCTCGACGGTAAACCGCTCGTCGCGGTCGATTACCCGCCCCATGCCATCCAGCACCCGGCCGAGCATCTTGCGCCCCACCGGAACCTGTTGCATGGCGGTGTTGGAAACCACCGGATCGCCCGCCGTCACACCCAGGGCCTCGGACAAGGGCATAAGGATGGTCCGCTGGCCCGAGAAGCCGACGACCTGGGCTTCGATAGGCGCCAGATTCTCCGGCTCGATGCGGCACATCGCACCGGTGGGCGCCGGCAGCGACTCGGCCACAATCGTCAGGCCGGTCACTTCGGTGACCCGCCCGGTCATCTTGACCGGTATCGAACGGCGGATCATGTCTTTCTGTCGGGCGAAGAAACTCATCTACAAACCAGGTACTGCAGCCACCCTCGCTCGTCGGCCAGGCGAACAGCGGCCAGGCCGAGGCTTCTCACTCGGTCACCTCGGCCGGCGACGAGCCACTCTCTTCGGTCTCCACTCCCAGGAGTAAGCTGACTATCTGGTCGAGTTGCGTCTCGATCCGGGCGTCAACTTCGCTTCGCCCCTGCCCCTCGCTGGTCACCACCGCACCGCCCGGCGAAACCGACTCGTCTTCGACGACCCTGACGTGCTCCACCTCTCCCAGACGTTCGGTCACGTCTTCCGCGAAGCGACGCATCGTGTCGGCATCCAGCGGGCTGACCTGGATGGTCAGGTCTGTCTTGTTCGCCACCAGGCGAAGAGCCTGTTCGACGTTGGCCACGGCGGCCTGCCTGTCCAATCGGGCGACACAGTGCGTCACTTTTTGGGCCAGCGCCGTGGCGAATTCGAGCAGGTCGCGTTCCGCCTCGATCAGGAGATTCTGCTTCTGCGCTTCGAGCGCCTCGATGGCGGCGGCCATCGCGGCGGCCAGGGCCGCATGCTCGCCGTTGAAACGTTCCGTCGCCTGGGCCAGTCCCTGCTCGCGGCCGTCGATCACCCCTTCGGCGTGCCCCGCCTGGTAGCCCTCGGCGTGGCCCTGCCTGCCGGCCTCTTCCTTGAGCCGGCGGCTTTCGATCCTGGCCTCGCCGACCAACTGTTGAGCCTGGGCCTTGGCGGCGGCCACTATGCTGCGGGCCTCCGCCATGTGGTCGGCCATGTCGAACGACACCAGCCGCTGCAGCAACTTGCCCTGCTCTCCCTTTTTGATGACGGTGGACATCGTGTCTCCCAACGCAGCCTTCCCTGGCCGCCGGCCCATCACCCCGGCGTCGCGATGACGCCCATCCTCGACCCGAACCAGCGCGGGTCGACCACTACACGATCAGTTCCTTCTCGCCACCCCTGCCGGAGATGATGATCTCTCCGGCGTCCTCCAGCCGGCGGACCACGTCCACGATCTTCTGCTGGGCGCCTTCCACGTCGCTGACCCGCACCGGGCCCATGTATTCCATGTCCTCTTTGATCAACTGTGCGGCCCGCTCGGACATGTTCTTGAAGATCTTCTCCTTCAACTCGGTGCTGGCAGTCTTCAAAGCCAGGGCCAACTCCTCGTTGTCCACTTCCTTCAGCACCGCCTGGATGCCCTTGTCGTTCACCAGCATGATGTCCTCGAACACGAACATCAGGCGGCGAATCTGCTCGACCAGGTCGGGATCTTCGCTCTCCAATGCCTCGAGAATGCCCTTCTCTGTCGCCCGGTCGGCCAGGTTGAGCATCTCGGCCACCGCCTCCACGCCGCCCACCTTCTCGAAAGTCTGCGACACGATGCCGGACAAGCGCAGCTCAAGACCGCGCTCGACTTCCTTGATGACCTCCGGGTTGGTCTGCTCCATGTTGGCGATGCGGGTAACAACCTCCAGTTGCTTGGCGTGCGGCAGACCGGTGAGAATCTCCGAGGCCTTGGATGTCGCCAGGTGCGAGAGAATCAGACCTATGGTCTGCGGGTGTTCTTCCTGGATGAAGGCCAGCAGGTTCTCCCCGTCGGTCTTGGCCAGGAACGAGAAGGGCTGCTGGTACACCTGGCTGGCGATCTGCTCTATGATCCGGCCGGCAGAGTCCGCCGGCAGGGCCTGCTCCAGCAGAGCCTTGGCGTAGGGCAGCCCGCCGGCGTCGGCGTATTGCCGCGCCATGGCCATGTAGTAGAACTCTTCGATGACCTGGCCGCGGGCTTTCTGGTCCACCAGGTCGGTCGAGGCGATCTCCCGCGTCACCTCCTCCACCATGTCCTCCGGAAGTAACTGCAGGATGCGGGCGGCCGAGTCCTTGTTCAGCGCCAGCAGCAGAATCGCCACCTTCTTGGTGCCGTTCAGGCCCGGTGCCTCGCCCGCGTCGGGGGTACTCGCTGTCGAACTCGCGTTAGCCATCCGTTCGCCCTGCTTAATCCTGCTCAACCCAGCGGCGGAGCATGTCCGCTGCTGCCTCGGGGTTGTCATCCACTAACTGCGAGACCTGTTCGCCAAGCTGGTTGGCACGCAGGGTCTCCTCGTCCACCTCCTGGCCCATCAGGAAGCCGTCCGTCATCTGGGCGCTCTCCAGCGGACTGGTGAACTCATCTTCCTCCTCCTGGTCCGGCGACGGCGGTGGTGGCAGCGGGCCGACCGATCGACTGGACTTCCGCACCAACATGACCATCATTATCAGCGAGGTGGCTGCCAGGGCGAACATGCCGAACTGCGGGGCGTAGCTGCTGATCTTGCCGGCGGTGCTCTGCTCTTCGCCGCCGGGCACACCCGCGTACATGGTGCCGTCGGCCCAACCCGCCGGCGAGCCGGGCGGCGCCAGATCGGGGAACCAGTCCACCTGCACGGCGTCACTCTCCGTCACGCCCAGCACGGTCATCACGGACTTCTCCACCCGCGGGATCTCGATGTCGATCAGGGGTTTGAGGTCGGCATCGGTCGGGTCGGCC
>JANQGB010000779.1 GCA_028277545.1 Phycisphaerae bacterium
TCAGTGCGTCAACGTGATCCCCCAGCGTCTACCGGCCACTTTCGTAGGGGACAATCGCGGCGCGACCGACGACTGCGGTGGTCTGTTCGCCCCGGCAAACCCGCCAGTCTGGCACGCGTTCACAATTGACGAGTGCATGGACGTGACGGTCGACTACTGCGGGACCAGTCCGCCCTTTGCCAACGCGTACGTCGTCGTCTTCGAGGAATGCTGCCAGCGTCCGTGGATTAGCTCCTCTGGCTGGCAGGATTGCGGAGACGGCAACCTCGCAGTCTCCTTCTCGGGCCTGACGCCAGGCACCTACTACTATCCGATCCTCACGGCGGCCCCGGATAGCTACGGCCCCTACACCGTCACCATCACCGGCGCAGCCGTTCCATGTCCGGAGACGCCGCCGCCCCCGGTCAATGACGAATGCACCGACGCCATAGCGATCACCGGCGACGGTGCCGTGTGGTTCGACACCGGTGGTGCGACGACGGATGGGCCCGACGAGCCGGGCCACTGTGACGACTTCGGGTACACCCAACTCGCGTCGGACATCTGGTACTGTTACACGGCCACGTGCAGCAGCCGGGTGGTGGCAGACTTTGTGGGCAGCGCGTACGACACGAAGGTGGCCGTCTACGAGGGCTGCTCATGCCCGCCCGCCGGCGACCCCGTCGCCTGTAATGATACGACCTGGATCGGCGGCGCTTCGCGGGTGGAGTTTGAAGCGATTGGCGGGCAGCAGTACCTAATCCGCGTGGGCGGAGCCTTGGACGACAGTGGGCCGGGCGTCATGAACCTGTTCTGTACCGGTGCCTGCTGCTTCGAAGACGGCGGCTGCGCCGACCTCACCGAGACAGAGTGCGTCGCCTCGGACGGGGTCTTCGACCCGGACGGTTCGTGCGCGGAGGTCGCCTGCCCGCTGCCGGATCGGTGCGCCGATGCCGTCTACAGCAACGGCCCCCGCGACGAGGTCAACGGGCTGAGCCACTTCAGCATTCCGGGACTGCGCCGCTCCATCCTGGCCGACTTCGTGCTGCCCGAGGCGTCGGTCATCAGCGAGTTTCACTCCGAGATGCTCAGGTCCGGCGGGGGCACCGGCTACGAGCTGGCCGTCTATGAGGACAACACCGGCGCCCCCGGGGCACTTGTCGCGACGTTGAACGTTACCGGCTTCGCCGAGATGGACACGGGTCTGAGTATCTTCGGGCTGCCGCTACGTCTGGTCTCGGTAGACGTCGAGCCGGTGGTGCTCGATGCGGGGACCTACTGGCTCGAGATGCATTCGCTGAGCGGACAGAGCGGCTTCCAGCCGACGGCAGAGATCGCCAACGGCACGCCCTGCTGGGTGGACTACGAGGACTACGGCGGCCTGCAGCCGGGGATTGACGTCTTCGGCGTGGACTACGACGTAACCTTCTGCCTGGGCTGGAGCCCGTGCGGTCACAAGGGCGACGGAAACGGTGACTGCCGGATCGACCTGTCTGACTTCTCGGAGTTGGCTAGCTGTCTGGTGGGTCCGGCGAGTCCTGCGGATCTGCTGTGCGAGTGCTACGACCTCAACGATGACGGCAGCGTCGACCTGGCGGACTTCGCCCTGTTCCAGGCGGCGTTCACCACATCGGGCACGGTCCTGCCGGATTGCCTGGAAGGGGCCTGCTGCCACCTGGATGGCAGTTGCACGGTAACTACCGCAGCCGAGTGTGCCGGCGCCTTCCAGGGCGAGAGCACGACCTGCGTGGCGGACTTGTGTCCGTTCGGCGCCTACGCCAACGAGTTCTACCCATCGGATGGCACACCCAGCTACATCATCTCCGAGACGAGTTTGGCGTTCGCGGATGACCTGACGCTGGCCGGAACCGGCGCCCGAGAGCTAGTCTATCTGGACTTGGCCGTTGTTGCTTTGGGCGGCGGCCCGTTTGACGTTACCGCCTCGCTCTACACCGCTTGCCCGGGCGACGGGGGTACCCTGATACCCGGCACGACAATTACGTGGAGGGGCATACCCGACGACGGCACTGTCCGCCTGCTTACGGCCGACGAGCTCGATCCACCTGTGACCATTCCGGATACCGTGTGGATGGTGGCGGAGTTCTCGTCGCCCGAAGCCGGCTGGGTCATCGCCCAGGTAGCCGAGCGCGGGTCTACCGGCAACGTGTTCGGTGCCGACGCTCCGCCGTGGGGGTGCAACTTCTGGTTCGGCGGCTGGCCCCATGCCGGCTTCTGGGCTAATCTCAGGTGCGTCCCGGAAGGCGCTCGGTCTTCGTTGCGTGGACAGGGTGATAGCGCCCGCGTCAACATCTTCCCGATGCCACACCTGGGTATGCCCACGCCCATCGAGAACATTGAATCCGCTCCGCCGCAGGCCGCGGGGCCTAGTGGCAGGTTCTCCTTAGATGGGGTTCAGCAGCAATCTGGCGCTCCTCCGAGGATGCTGGACGGTTCGGCCAGCACGCCGTCGTTGCGGCCAGGCAGTGAGACGCCTGGCCCCCACCGGAGTCCGTTCGTGAACGGGATGATCGAGCGTCCGAAAGGCCTGAGCAAGCAGATACCAGTCTCTACGGCGGTTCCGCCTGACGCCGGGGGCGACTGAATCATGCGTGAAGGCGGACACCGGCTGCTGGCCGGCAACGAGGTTTGGCTGATGCCGGGGGCGGCTCTGTGCCGCCCCCGGCGCGGCTGGTGACCGGCCTCGCATCTGCCCTAGCGAAGAACTGCCAATCGGGTGATCACTCGACACACCCTCCTCTTCGGAGCCGCGAGCAAGCGGCTCGTGTCTTTCCGGCAGTCGCCAGCTTTTGTGGTCGTGAAGGCTGGTTCGGCGGTGTGCGTCAGCGCGGCACCGCTACTGCCGATCTGACGGTGCTGCGACTGGTTGTCGCTATGCTTCAGTGACTCGGACCATGCAGTCTTGGTGCTGTTGCAGCCAGGTCCGGGAGAAGAATGCGGATGTCGGATCGCGAATCGCGGAATAGGAGTGGGTTTGAGATTTGAGGTCGGAGGCGCGCTGATGTTGGATGTCGGTTCCGAAATACGTCCCGGACAAACTTAGGCCCAGAGATGTTCGTGTACGGGGTTACACCTGACCGTTCTGCAACAGCCAGATGTCTTCAGCCAGAACCTTGGGCAGGTAGTAGCCGGCCCGAACCGGTTCGATCTCGAATCCTTTCGCCCGCCCCAGTTCGTCGAGGAGGGCTTCGGCCCAGGCGGTCAGGTTCTCCCTGTGACGGTTACCCGGCTCTTGGACCGCGACACCATCTTGGCCGAGCTGAACGAGCTGGGATTGGGCAACGTCTGGCCTGCAGCGTCTGCCACGGAGCGCTGCATTTGATGCTGCTTCTCGACCACCTCGGCCGAAAGAGTGACAGCGAAGAGCCCGACATCCAGCGCCGGCCATTACGACCCGTGGTGCTCGCGGCGGTCAATGCACGGCCGGGCGCTGGCAGCGGATTGGCCATCGTTCAGGTCGGCGGACCGGATCGCCCCGCCGACCGCTCGGCGGTACGGGAAGAGGCCGAAGATCCCGCCGGTGTGAACAAACAGCAGGTCGCGGGGCAGGTTCAACTCACCGTGGCGCAGGGCGCGGTCGCAGGCATAGAGCGCCTTGCCGGTGTAGACCGGGTCCAGCAGCAGACCGGTCCGCCGGCTGAAGCCGGCAATAAAATCCAACTCGGCGTTCGTCGGCCGATCATACCCGGCGCCCCGGGCGTCGATCAGGTCGATGTCCTGCGGCCTGACGGCTACGCCGAGCTTGAACCGCGCGGATCGCCCGGACCAACATCTCGGGATGGTCTGACTTGGTCACGAAGCCGCTGGCTCCAGCCTGAAGGGCTCGGTCTACGACTCGATCGCTGACCGTTGCACTGAGGTAGAAGATCTGGACGTCCGGGCGGAGCGTGGTATTCATCTGACCGGCGTCTAAGCAGATCATCCCAGGCATGTCGGTATCCATAACGATGACGTCGGACTCGCACTCCCTGGCCATGGTGACGGCGACATCCGCCGTGCCCGCAGTACCGACCACCGCAGGGCCGTCTCCCGTTGGAGCCCCCCCCCGAAGACAGCCGGACGAGAACGTGATCGTCAACCAGCATGATCCTGACGTCATCGGTTGCCATGAGACGCTGCTTCGCCCGTAGTCGCGTTCCTGCGCGCGACCAGCCCATGTGGCCATCACCGACCTGAGCATCCGATGGTGCAGCGGGTCGCGGCGGTCAGCCCAGAATGGTGACAGATCGACACTCACAGTTGTCTGCTCGGTCAAGCGCCAGCAGGCGATTAGACGGCACGCCCGCACGGCAGGGCCACAGCGACTACCTGGCCCGTCAACTTCTCGAATGCGTCTTCGTCGCTCGGCCGGTTCCTTGTCGCATAAGCATTGCTAGAAATAATGTGCCCTCGACAAGGGAAGCGAGCAAATGCAAGAACAGCCATCCACCGGTACATCCCGGCCGAGCGGAATCGAGAGGAGACTCAGTCGCACCAAGCTCACCAGAGTCGGGCCCCGCTTCTGGTGACGCCCTCGTGGCCAAGCTCGTCTGCCGCCCCGCCCGGGAGGATGCCCGGGCCGATGGGCTCCCAGCCCTCGATGCGTTCCGTGCCCAAGCTCCCTGCGTCGCCCCCACCAACGAAGTCTGTAGCGGCCACAATGCGTCGGAGGGCCAGAACATAGTCCACCGCCCGACCGCTCCGCAGTCCGCCGCGCTTGCTGAAGAACCGCTCCAGCGAGTCCAGGGCGGCGAAGACTTGCTCGACATCGGGAGTCGACTTGCCCTTCCTCACCGCGTCCGCGTCACGTTGATCGCCGCGTTGCCCCGGCACATCCATCATTGACCTCCACCCGCTACGACCAGCGCACAACACGCCTTCGTCGGAGGACACCTCCGTATATACATCAGTACGCACGCTGCGCTGGTTTCTTAATCCGATCGCTCAGGCAGCGTGCGCTTGCTGCTGCGTCAGCGCGTCGCCTCGCCACAGCCGGCTCCAGAAAGGTACGACCTCAGTGGCGTCAAGCAGGATACGGATTAGCCGTCCTATCGCCAGATCGCACCTGCTCCACAACACGCCTCGGCGGTCGGAGTACTTTTCGGTATTGAGAAGCTCCAAATATAGCACCAGCTGCTGCCAGGCAGCCTCCCCCACTTCGGGGTTCATCGCCCCGGCCGCGAACGCAAAGGCCCGCCAAGCTTGACGTCAACGCCAGAGAACACCAGGCCTGCCGTGCCCGCCCCGCAGACTCTTGGTGCCTTGAAATGCGGCTAGTAGAGGAGCCGGGCCCCTGCACACCAGCGGGGGCCCGGCAAAAGGGCGGCCTTTCGGTCGCGAGAGGAGTCAGGGGCTCGGATAACCAGGGAGGAGCGGCTGGGTTGCTGCGAGGGGGAACGCCAAGCGCGTGCGTTACGCAACCCTCCTCCTCGCTGCTGCCCAGCGCCAGCTCGCACACCCCCCGAGGCTCACCGCCTCGCGCCCTCACTAGTCAATACGCACGGCGGGCCGGGTTCTTAATCGATTCGACCGAAAAGTCTTGGCACCGGGATAATCTCGGAGTCCTCCCGGACTGTGTTGTGCGCCTTCTAGCTCTACTGCGCTAGCCGGGTGGCGGGGATGCGCCCCGGGGCAGGGTGGTTTGTCCGCCGGCTGACATGACCTGTGTGGCGTCTGGGCCCTGCACAACGTCTCGCCGGGCCACCGCCCGACGCAACGCACCGGCGAAACGGGCGGCTGCTTTTTGGCCGGGGTGCGATTAAGAATCAGCCCCCGCCCGCGTATAGGTGAGTGGTCGGGGACCTGCGACATCCGCCCGCAACCCTGGGCGGTCGTGCGCGATTGAGCATCTCGCCGCGAGGAGGTGTCCTATGCAGTCCCTTCGGCTCCCGGACTCGACGCTCGAACCAATCCGCGCCTTGCCGCCGGGGGCTCGGGCGCTGGTTGTCGAGGGCCGGGCCTACTGTCAGTTCTCTCGTAAGACTCTCCGTCCCTGCCTCCAATCCCTCGGGTTGGAGGTCTTTGTTTGCCCGGCCAACCGGCGGGCGGTGCAGGTGCTTGAGCGCCTGCCGATCGACCTGCTCATCCTGGACTTTGACCGAACGGACGATTGGGAGATGCTGGACTGGCTTCGCTCCGTTCGCGAGCGATATCCCGAGCGTGTATTCATCGCGGTGGCTGAGCAGCTCAGCGACGAGCTTGAAGCGCGCTGTGATGCGCTCGGCGTCGCCGCATTCTTAGCCACTCCGGTCAGCCTGCGCACACTGCGAAGGTGCATCGAGCGGGCCTTCGCCTGTTGCCGGTGCCTGCAGGAGATCCAGACGCTCAGGAGGCGCGTCGCCGCCGCGGAGTCGTCGGCTGACAAGTGCGGCGGACGGAACGGTTCGTGCTCCGAGCATCAGGTGGCCGACCTCTGGTTCGCCATCTTCGAGCAACTGCTGGGGGCACCGGTGGGTGACAGGTGACATGGTCGCTTGGCGACTCGGGTCGGGCGACTGTCCGAGTAGAGCCGGCTAACGTATGGACCGGGCGTCCAACAGTCGACTCCTGGAGCCGGCGACTTGGTGACTCCTGTTATTACGAGTGGAGCTCTTCGGAGTCTCCGGGGCAGGTGGTTGGCCTAAGAGGACGTTGCCCGGTCAGGCAGCACGAGAATGGACCTCGCCCGGTCGACAGGACCGAATCAGAGTGATGCACCATGCGTCTCGGCAGCGACTCGGCCTATGGCGTCTTTGCCACTGCCCAGGTGGCGACGGAGCGGGCGCCGATCTCTGGCGACGATCTGATGGAGTCCTGCGGCATCCCGGCCGAGATGCTGTCGGTCATCTTGCCCAAACTGGTGGAAGCGGGAATCTTCCGTCGTGAGGCCGGGCCGCGACAGGTCTTCGCCCTGGCCAAACCGGCGGACCGGATCACGCTACTCCACATCGTCGAGGCCATCGAGGGCAGGCAGGAGCCGGAGTTGCTGCTCCCGAGTCACGCGGGGCTTGTCGTTTTAGTCTCCGCGGGCCATGGAGCGTGATTGGCTGGGTTCCGACGCCTGGGTCGGAATATATCCGAGTCGAAGTCTGGCCCGGAT
>JANQGB010000785.1 GCA_028277545.1 Phycisphaerae bacterium
GGGCGCGATCGGCCGGGCACCCGCCTTAAGACCCGCTTCCCGGCAGCGCCGACGTCCGATAACAGCACTCCGGAGTCCGAAAAAAGCGGATTTCACTAAAGGGCGCCTCCCGGGCGGTCGACATGCCCGATGGAGACATGGGGCGATAACAACCGCGGGGTGTTGAGCCCCCCGGGCCCTGACGTCCGGTTGGCACCTGTTGCGTGCCGCGAAAGAGTGAGGGTCGCAGGCGGAGAGAGGCTCCCAGCGGTGCACGGTTGCACCGCCCCGAACGCTTGAAGCGCAATGCGTTCGATTCTTCAGGGAGGATGCCATGAGTCGCATCAATACCAACATTCCTGCCTTGGTCGCTCAGGGGCGACTGCGCCGCAACCAGACTGACATGACCACCCGCATGGAGCGACTGGCCACCGGTTATCGCATCAACCGGGGCAAGGACGATCCTGCCGGGCTGATCGTGTCGGAAACGCTGCGCAAAGAGTATCGCAGCATCGAGCAAGCGATCAACAACTCTCAACGGGCGATCAACTACCTCTCCACTGCTGAAGGGTCGCTCAATGAAGTCTCCTCGCTGCTGCTCGACCTGCGCATGCTCATTCAGTCCACCGCGAATGTCGGGGCGCTGTCTCCCGACGAGATGGACGCCAACCAGCAGGAAATAGACTCGATCCTGGCCAGCATCGACCGCGTCTCCAACACGACGCAATTCGGCGGCGAGAAACTGCTCAACGGCGATCTGGGATACACTCTTTCCGGCCTGGACACGAGTTCCATCGCCTCCGTCGAGATGTTCGCCGTGCGGCTACCCGAGAACTCGAGCCGTGACGTGGTGATCCAGGTAACGAATTCGGCGGAGACCGCGGACCTGTTCCTGACCGGGACGTCGACCAGTGCCGTGAGTATCGAACTGCGGGGCAACACGGGGGCCGAGATTCTGAGCTTCGTATCGGGCGCCACGGTGACGGAAATCACCGACGCCATCAACAACCTGACGGCGATGACCGGCGTGTCCGCCGTCGTGTCGTCCACCGGTGTTCGACTGACCAGCACGACCTTCGGCTCCGAAGCCCTGGTCAGTGTCAAGCCGCTCGATGGCAATTTCATAGAGAGCAACTCGGGCACGACCGTTCAGGACCACGGCGTCGATGCCACGGTCCTGGTCAACGGACAGACCGCACAGGTCAACGGCCTGGAGGTATCGGCCCGCAGCAACAGCCTGGACGCGCGGTTCTTCCTCTCCCAGGCCTTCGGCCAGTCGGCGACCTCGACGACCTTCGCCGTCACTGACGGGGGCACGATCTATCAGATCAGCCCCGAAGTGACCATCAACGGACAGGTACATGTCGGCGTGCCCTCCACCTCGACGGGCAACCTGGGCAACACGGTTTATGGGTTCCTGAACTCGATTCGCAGCGGCAACACCAACGAGGTCGCCGCCGGCAACTTCGTGGCCGCCGAGCAGATCGTTTCAACCGCGATAGACCAGGTCGCCACGCTGCGGGGCCGACTGGGCAGCATCCAGAAGAACCAGCTCGAGACAAACATCAACAGCCAGCAGGTAGCGCTGGAGAACGTCCGTTCTTCGGAGTCCGCCATTCGCGACGCGGACATAGCGGTGGAAGTATCCGCCTTGACCCGAGCACAGATCCTGGTGCAGAGCACGCAGTCCACCCTGCAGATTGCCAACAGCCAGCCCCAGTCCGTGCTGGCTCTGCTGGGCTAGACCGG
>JANQGB010000792.1 GCA_028277545.1 Phycisphaerae bacterium
CGTGGACTGCGACTGACTGTGGGCCAGCCCCCCGAGGTATCCTCGGGATCGGGCCTCGCTGTTGCTGAAGGCCACACCGCCGACCGTGGCCGCCACGCTGGCACTCTCGGCCAGCGCCCCACTCCAACGCGTGGCCAACGCCGTGGCGTTCGAGTTACCCACCGCCAGGCCCGCGTCCGCCAAAGCGACCGACGAGCTGCGGGCAGCCCCCCAGCGGCTTCCAGTGGCGCTGGAGTTGGCGACCGCTCGCCCGCCGTTCGTAGCGCCGGCGTACGCATCCGACACGGCATTGCCGACCGCGACCGAAGTCGAACTGGCCGATCCGCCGTTGGTGGCTACCGAAGTCGCGGTCGCTTCAGCCCCCAGGGAGGCTGCGGCAACGACCATCGTCAGCCCGTGTGCAATAAGGTGATACCGTTTCATGGCTGTGCCTCCTGTCTACGAAGACGATCTCGACTCGTGCCGGGTACCAATCCCCGGCCTCGCTGACTTAGACACCCTCCCCCGGGTAATAGTTGGCCGGTGATAAATATTGCTTGTAATGAATTGTTGCGCAACGCTAATGTAACTGCGCCTCGCGGCCGCCGTAGACGTAAGATATTTATTAACAGCCGTTTACAGCCAGATGCGTCATGCTGCCGGGTAGTCGTTGAGACAGGCGGTTGCTCCGTGCGCCACGCGACCCGCAGCCAATCCACGGGGCCACGACGCTTCAGCCACAGCCGCAGCCCAACGCCCTGTTAGCCGATCCCCCAGGCGATGCGCCCTATGGCGACCTGGCGGTTCGTAACTTGATGTCAAGCTGGTGGCAGTACCTGGCCGCTGCGCTTGGGAGATCAGTGACAGTTGCATGACATCGGATGCAGCACGATAGACGCCCGGCGCGTGCAACCGCGCCTGCTGGTTACCGGACCTTGCGGCCAGGCTGCGTTGAAATCAAAGGAACGGTCCTGATACCATGGAGACCTCGGCGTCGGGGAGGGGCGAGAGGAAGAGACGCAGATGCATATCTCGACAGCCGCGCGCCCGGCGCCAGGCGCACTGACGCTTCTGATCATTGCCATCGTGGCGCCGACCGCAGGGGCGGTCACGCTGGTGCTACCCAGCAGTCACACCGTGGGTGTAGGACTTCATCCCTGCCCGTCGCACGCTAATCATGTATGCTGGGTGCGGCTCAGGCCGATGACCGCCCGATTGATGCCCGCTGGAGGGTCTGTGTGGTTTACGTCGACGTTCGACGGCGAGAACCCCACCTGGACGCGCCAATCCGGCACGCTGAACGGTACGTACACCGTCCAGACTTATGACGCCTACAACGAATGCCCGCTGGGCGGCGCCGAGTTTCGCGTATTCTACGCTGCGGGTGCTGGTGACCCGGCATCCATCCAGTGGACTCAGGGCATCCTCACCAACAAGAAACTCGGTGGCCGATTCGGTGTAATCGCGTCCTACATGGACATCAAGGACCCTCCCGGAAGCGGGGTGTGGGGTCCGCCGTATTACCCCTACCAGTACGTTGACAGCCGGTTCTATGACAAGCCCTCGCGACACTGCCCCGCCAGCGGGTGGCTCTTCTGGATCGGCGAATGCTACGCCACCACTACGCCGGCCACCAAGACAATGAAAATCTACGAGGGCATCGAGTGGGGCTTCACCTACAACTGCTTCGGAAGAAAACCGCTCATAGCCACTCGCGTCGGCACCACCAGCGGCACAGCCGACTATGCCAGCACCGACCACACGCTGTCACTGTCGATTCCCATCAACGTGTTGAGCACTACTGGCAGCCTGGCTGTCGATCCCGAGTGGACGGCCGACCCGCTCAGCAACGGCTTCGCCCTGGCGACCGGGATGGAGTTGGTCCTGCAACAGGATGACGTGCTCCTCTTTGCCGGTGGTGAGCTGACCATAATGGATCAATTCGAAATGCCGGTGCTTCGTGCCGACATCGCTGCCGTACACGTTGACGACGCCATGATGGACGAGCATGGCTTCAACATGATGGTCATGTTCGGCGACATTGAAGAGCTGTCTCATGGTCCCGGCCAGTTTCTGACCGATCAGTACTTCACTACTTTGGACATGGAGGATCAGTTCGTCCCCTTCATGACCGTCACCACCGAGCACCCGTTCTCGCAGCGCGTAGCGGCAGACATGGACGCCTCCTCACCGGCCGTAACCATCAACGGCTTCCAGATCGCCGAGGAGGACGACGACTTTGGCGACGGCAACGGTGATCTGTACGTCGACTCTGCCGACCTGGTCTTGTGGACCGGCTGCCGGTCGGGCCCCGAAGCCCGGGTGGCCGGTGACTGCCGCTGGGCAGACGCCGACGCCGACCTGGATGTCGATCTGACGGACTTCGCGGCCTTCCAGCGCGGTTTCGGAGCTACGCCGCCGGTCCACGACCTGGGAGCCTGCTGCCCGCCGGACGGCCTCTGCGTGCAGACCAGCGAGTTCCGCTTCCATAACGTGCTCGGCGGAACGCACCGCGGGCCAGGGA
>JANQGB010000851.1 GCA_028277545.1 Phycisphaerae bacterium
GTCTTGACCAGCCACCACGGGCTATTGCGGCGCTCCTCGACGTAGGCGTCGGGCCAGTAGCGGTTATCCAGACGCCAGCAGTCGCGGACCTCGATGCCCGCGAGGGTGAACAAGGCTCTCATATGCTGCTCAGTCATGGCATTTCCCTTCAAGCTGCTAACATCCGGTCGTGTGTGCGAACATGGGTGATAGATCAGTTTGCCGCGCTGCGGGCAGCCTTCTTTTCTTCCTCGTACCGGTCCAGCCACTCAGGAACACTGCTCGGCCCGTCCACCTGTCCGACGCGCAGGTAATCCAGCAGCGCGTCACCGATCGCGGACCGGGAGTCGATCGCGCCACGCTGGACCTCGATGGCAGCGGCGTGAGCTAGGCGGTCGGCCCCCTGCGCTAGACGGATGCGGCGGTTGACGCCACGCAGGCGCTTGACCTCAGCCTCCAGCTTCTCGTTTAGTCGCAGCAACGCCTCGCAGCGGGCCTCGGCGGCGCGGCACTGCTCACGGGCGCGGCTCGCATCGCGTACCGCCTCCATGCGCCGGTCGTTGATGTCGTGGATGTGTGCCATCACCGTTTCCTTTCAAATGGATAAAATGCAATCATGTGTGCCAACTACGAACTCGCCTCCAAGGTCCGGCCGCTGCACGAGGAACTGATGTACGCGGAGCCGGACGGGCCGAAGCCGCCGGGGGCGGGCGGGGGCTTGTTTGGGTGAGGGCGGGCCGTAGCGGCTGACATCTACTCGTGCGTGATGCCCAACTGCTTCATCATGAATTGAACTTCCTCCCGGGCTTCCTCCGGCAGTAGGAAGTCGTCTGCGCAACTGTGTCCACCCTCGGCAATTAGCCACGTCATGCACTCTTCCCACGTCCATTGCGCCACTGGCAAACCCTCGTAACCCTCTCGCACTACTAAGTCTGTCCACGTAAGCACCATGCGTCTGATCCCTTCGTGTGCGTGCTATACTTCCCTCAGCGGTCAAGGAGCGGAGACCGCCATGACCCTGAACTTCGTTGACGGCAGCCAAGACCGCCCCTACCGGCAGGTGGACATCACCGTCCCCTACGACGACGTGGTGGAAGTCCTCCGCCAAGCCAAGGGCCTCCCGCCCGGCGACTACCGCGTCACGCTCATCTACCCCAACAAGGCCGGGGCCAACGTCGGCTCCGTCAGGCTGCGCGGGCGGTGCAGGAAAGACCTGGGCGGAGGGATGCACCTCGACACCGCCGACGCCGACCCGCCGGGGCACGCGGACTGAGGGGCGGGGGGTGGTCATATGGCTGCCGCCATTTCTGAGGCTTCGGCGATGGCCGACTTCCAGCGGTCATACTCAGCCGTTGCGCCGTCAACCGAATCCATAAACTTGACCCGCAGATCGCCGGGCAAGCCATCGCCCCACTCTTTGATTTCACCCACTTTGCTATGCCAGTCGGCGCACCCCCATGAACGCTTTGCAATCAGCAACGACAACAAGCAATCCCACGACTTATCGTGCGCGCCCTGAACGGTGCGGCCCGCCGTGTCGATCGTTAGGCCAGCGCGCTCGAACGACTTCCACCTCCGAACCGCCTTGACCGATACCTCAAAGAATGAAGATTTCGCAATCCAATGCGAAGGCAACACATGCTTGGGGCGTCCGTATTCAAACAGGCTCTCATAACGCGCGATCGAGTCTGTCGCCTTTGGGAGCAATGCGGGAGAAGCCAGCGCCGACACCTCCATGTGACCGTTGCGGTATATGTCCATATGTGGGCTGCCCGTGCCGCTAAAGCGAACGCTTCCACCCGCTATGTCCAGCAATTCGTGGAGTGCGTCGCGGTAGCTGCCCATGGACTTCTCGAACGTCTGCTTGGTGTAGAAACTCATCGCTTGCTCCAGTGTGTTGTGTATCTCGTGCCGACCCGCCGCATGGGGGGTGAGGGGGTCATGGGGTGGGCTCCGCAGGCTGCGGCATCTGGCGCACGCGCAGGTCTTCCGGCCACTCGGACGGGTCGCCGCCCTTGGGGTCTTCGAGCCCGATGACGATCGGATCGCCCTGGTATCCGACATCCGTATCAGCCGGATACAGCCACTCGTCACCGTCACGCGGCCACTCGCTGCACGAGTCGTTGGCGACCACGATGCGCTTGCCGAGTTGTTTCACGAACACCGGCAAACCAGCGTCCTGACCTTGCCTCACGATCG
>JANQGB010000910.1 GCA_028277545.1 Phycisphaerae bacterium
ACAGTGCGGCAACCAGGCCTGCGCCGCCGGCACGTCCTGCCCGCCCACACATGCCGCCAACATATGACCCGGACTCCATACCGGATCTGCCCTTCGGCGGTGACACCGAACCGTTTCTGCGCGACCAGGGGCGCAGCTTTATCGGCATCATCAACTCAGGCTGGACACCACCAGATCCGCACCTGGCGGTGGGCCCGGATCACCTGGTAGCAGTGACCAACGGGGCTATCGCCTTCTTCACCAAGGACGGCGTCAACCAGTTCCAGGATCAGCTCGAAGGCTCGGGCGGGTTCTGGGGCTCCGAAGGGGCGACCGGCTTCGTTTTCGATCCCGAGGCCTTTTACGACGCGCTTAGCGGGCGGTTCTTCGTGATGGCGGCTGAAGGATACGCGCCGGGCGATCGGTCTTATGCGCTGGTGGCAGTCTCCGACGACTCCGACCCCAACGGCTCCTGGCACAAGTACCGCCTGGAGACCACGGACCTGGCGGGCGATCTGTTCGACTCGCCCAACATGAGCGTAGATGACGACACGCTGTACCTCACCGGGGACGGTTTTGGGCTGGGCCCGAACTACCCGGTCTACACCTTTGACAAGGCCTCGTTTCTGGCCGGCAATCCGCCCGCGATAGCACGGACCCTGACCGTCTCGACCACGACCCAGTCAGCCGGCATCCCACCGGTGGTGGACGATGATCCTCCGGCCATGTACATGATCGAGCACGCGGAAGGATCCAGCCGCAACACGGTAAGGCTGATCGCCCTGCTGGATTCGCTGGGCGCGCCGTACGTCACGACGCACACGCTGACGGTGCCGTCCTATGGCTGGCCGGTTGATCCTCCGCAACAGGGTACCAGCATCCGGCCAATCCTGTTTGACGCACGGTTCTGGAGTGTGGACTACAGCAACGGATCGCTCTGGGCCGTACACCACGTCGGCAACCCGGTCCGGGCCCGCTGGTACGAAATCGCTATGAATGGCTGGCCCGAATCGGGCAGCGATCCAGCGCTCGTCCAAACGGGCGAAATCGCTGCGGACCCAGGCGTGCACACCTTCTTCCCCAGTATCGCGGCCGACGCTGCCGGCAACGCGGTCATCACCACAGCCCGCTCGTCGTCCGACGAGTTTATCTCGATGTGCCACACCCACCGAACGTCCGCCGACGTCCTGGGACAACTTCAGCCCCTGGAGTTCGTCAAGCAGAGCACCGATGCCTATGCCGTGGATCGCTGGGGTGACTATTCCGGAAGCGCCGCCGACCCGTCTCAATCGGGGACCTTCTGGGGTCTGCACGAGTACACGCCGGGCGGAAACAGTTGGAACACCTGGATTGCGGAATTCACCGTGCAGGCGGCCAACGACGCGTGCGAAAACGCGTCCGTCGCCGAGAACGGCGTCTATTACGGCACGACCGCCAACGCCACCAATGACGGGGTGGCCAGTTGCGGATCTTCGTCTTCCTCGGCCGACGTGTGGTACAGCTTCACGCCCGCCTTCGACGGCCCGCTCACCGTCACCACCTGCGGCTCGTCGTTCGACACCGTGCTGTCGGTCCACACCTCCTGCCCCGGTGACACCGACAACGAGTTGGCCTGCAATGACAACAATGATGAATGTGGTGAAGGATCACCCCACTCGTCCCTGACCGTGCCGCTGACCGCGGGCAACACCTGCCTGATTCGTGTGGCGGGGCATGACGGCGAACGCGGCGACTTCGTCCTCAATGTCGACGGCCCCATCGACGACAGTCCCCCGTCGCCGGACCCCATGACCTTCGAGATTCCGCCCAGCGCGGCCGGCATCACCAGGATCGAGATGACCGCCACCACGGCCACGGACACCTATTCTCCGCCCGTGGAATACCAGTTTGACTACGTGCCCGGCCCCGGCGGAGGAGGCACTGACAGTGCATGGCAGTTGTCGGAGATGCACACCGACCCCGGTTTGCAGATCAATACCGTCTATACCTATCGCGTGCGGGCTCGCGACGCGCTGAACAACACCACGGCGTTCAGCAACCCGGAAGCCGCGTATACGCTGGCAGACACGCCGGGACCACCGTCGGTCGCGGACGCCGACGCCGACAGCATGACCCTGGACGTCGACCCCGCCGGCAATCCGCCGTACACGGAGTTCGCCATTAATTGCGCCTCCA
>JANQGB010000946.1 GCA_028277545.1 Phycisphaerae bacterium
CTGGCGTTGGGCATTGTGGCGGTTCTGCTCGTCATCCGGCAGGATGTCGAAGTGTACACCTACGGGCTGACCTACGGTTGGGCGGTGTTGGGCGCGGCATTCGGCCCGCAGATGATCCTGGCTTTGTTCTGGAAGAGGGCAACCCACGCCGGGTGCGTGGCCGGGATGGCTACGGGGTTTGTGGTCGCGATTGTGTGGAAGTACGACTTTGACAACACGCTGTTCGCGGGGACGCCGCAGGAGTGCGAGATCTACAACCTGCCGCTGGCCTTCCTGGCGGCACTGATTATGAACCTGGTCCTCAGCCTGCTCACCTCGCCGCCGGACAGGCTGCCTGAGGAGGCCGAAGCTGCCACGTAGCTTCTCCAGGAGCCGCAAACTTCAGTTTGCGCGGACGTTCGCCCACGATGAACGATAAGTCGCACATAGACGTCCGCACGGACTGAAGTCCGCGGTTCAGTCTCTTGCTCCGGGTGCGCGCCGTTGGCATCCGCCGGTTGCCCATGGACATTATCAACGCGGGCTGTCAACCGGCGCGCCGCCGGTCTAAGATGCCGTGCATTGCTCGGGACAGCGGATCACAGCAGGAGAGTGCAACGTGAACTTTGAGCTCCCGCCGGAGGCGGAATCACTGCGTCAGGAGGTTGTGCAGTTCGCCCAGAAGGAACTGGGCGGCGACGTCATTGAACGCGACGCATCAAGCACGTTCTGGGAAGACGGCTGGCGCAAGTGCGCCGACTTTGGCATTCTGGGCTTGCCGGTACCGGAGGAATACGGTGGCAGCGGGACCGACCTGACCACCACCATAGCGGCCATGGAGGCGCTGGGCTACGGCTGTCACGACCTGGGCCTGATCTTTGCCATGAACGCCCATCTGTGGACCAACACCATCCCCATCCTGGAGTACGGCACGGAAGAGCAGAAACACAAGTACCTGCCCCGGCTGTGTAGCGGCGAGTTAATAGGCGCAAACGGGGCCAGTGAACCGGAGGCCGGCTCGGACGTGTTCAACATGACAACGCGGGCCGACCGCCAGGGCGATTACTACGTACTCAACGGGCAGAAGACCTTCGTTTCCAACGCCCAGGTGGCCGACCTGATCGTGGCCTACGCCGCGACAACGCCAGGGGTCGGCCAGATGGGCATCACCGCGTTCATCATCGAACGCGACACGCCCGGGCTCAGCGTAGGAAAGCCGATTCACAAGATGGGTCTGCGGACCAGTCCCATGGGCGAGCTGTTCTTCGAGGACTGCAAGGTGCCGGCTGCCAACGTACTGGCGCGAGAGGGCGGCGGGGCGGCCTGCTTCAACTGCTCCATGGAATGGGAACGCGGCTGTATTCTGGCCATGCACCTGGGCCGAATGCAGTACCAGATTGAGCGTTGCGTCGAGTACGCCCGCCAGCGCAAGCAGTATGGCAACCCCATAGGGCGGTATCAGTCGGTGGCCAACCGCATCGTGGACATGAAGGTTCGTCTCGAAGCCGCCAGGCCGCTGGTCTACAAGATCGGCTGGCAGAAGGACCGCGGGCAGGAAGCCATGCTTGAGGCCGCCATCGCCAAGCTCTTTCTCAGCGAGGCCGCCGTCGATTCCAGCCTGGACGCGATCCAGGTCTTCGGCGGGTATGGTTACATGAGCGAGTTCGAGGTCGAGCGCGACCTGCGGGACGCGGTGGGCAGCAAGCTCTATCCCGGCCCCGTCGAGATACAGCGCAACATCATAGCCCGCCTGCTGGGGCTACCGCCGTCAACGACGCCGCCTCCGCCACCGCGACGCAAAGCGTAGCGCATGGTTCGCGGGTGCGGATCGCCGCGAGTGTGTTCCATCCATTCCGACGTCAGGGGTGGGGGCTGATGGTTCGCCCGTACCGCAGACGGCTGTGCCAGAATTCTGGCATGAGTACTTCCCACCCCTGCTGCGCAGGGATGGGGCACCCAATGGGGCACCCAACACGGCATCCAACAGGATCAGGGCAGGTATTCGGCGCTGGCTCGCTTGAGGACGCCTTCGGCTTCCAAGCGCTGCTGGGCGGATCGATTGGTCGGACCGCGGAACAGAACCAGCGACAGGAAATCTTCGTACACCACGTCCATGTTCTGGCGCAGATAGGCCGACGCTTCTGGTTCATTTAGCAGGCCGTGAAACCCTGGCACCGCGATATACCAGATGCGCCCGTTTCTGGCGAACACGTCTTCCACGGCGGCCATGTCAGGCAGCATCTCGACGCCGCACAACCGGTGCAGCGGCAGAGTCCGTTTGTCGTCCAACACCGCCTGCAGGTGCAGGCGGGTCTGCATCCAGTAGTCAGCAGGGCGCCCCAGGAACTGGTTGACCATCTGGGGTATCGTGGCGATGACCACGTCCCCTTCCTGCACGTGCTGGCGGATGTACTCGATGGGTGCCACCTGATCAGGGAACTTCATCCGGGACAGGTCTGCCCCCTTGACCTGATAGCGCCGCAGTTCTGTCGTATGAATAACGGCGCCGCTGCTGGCGACGACGACCACCAGCACGGTCAGCGCTGCCAGGCCGCCGGAGTAGCGCCGCCAGGCGAGCGGCAAGCGCTGCGATCGTACCAGGTGAGTCAACCACTGGGCACAGGCCACGAACGCAACTGACGCCATCAGGATAGTCAACGGCGTGAAGTGGTGAGTATATCTCGAGCTGCGCACAGGCAGGATCAGCGTCTGGATCGCGCAGACGCTCAGGTAGACGATCAGCAACGCTCGCAGAGGCCGGCGGTGCCGGCTGCGGACACTCAGCAGCCCGGCGGCCAACAGGCCCAGCATGGGAATCAAGGCGTCCCGGCTCCAGCTCG
>JANQGB010000949.1 GCA_028277545.1 Phycisphaerae bacterium
CGCAGTTAGCAGCGATAGAACACCCTTTTGAGCGAAGGGACTGGCGGTGGCAGGACCATTTGATGGAAAGACAATCCTTGTTGTAGATGACGACCCCGACATCGTGACGGCTATCAAGGCTGTCTTCGACGAGATGGGCGCCAGCGTCGCCACGGCCGCTGACGGCAACAGTGCGATCGACCAGGCCGCTTCCGACTGCCCTGACTTGGTTGTGCTCGATGCCATGCTGCCTGGACGCAGTGGCTTCCTGGTTCTGGAACACCTCAAGCGCGTGGCCAAGGAAACCGGTGAATGCCCCAATATCGTCATGATCACCGGGAACCAGGGCCGGCGCCACCAGGCTTGGGCCCAGAGCCTCGGCGTGGATGCCTACCTCAACAAGCCGTTCCGCATGGAGCGCCTGATTGAGACGGTCGAGAAGCTGTTGCTAAACTAGGCTTCATTTCTACAACTCTCACTGATTTCAGGCCGTAACTGTTGCTCGGAGGTATGGTTGCATTGTCTCCGAACTGCGGTTACTCTGCCACGCTGCCAGTTGCCGTACGCGCGGCAGCGACCTGGGCTTGGCGGCAACGCCGGCTGGGAGTATCAGTACGACCTTGGAGTTGGAGCTAGAGTATCTGCATGTCCATAACGTCGGAGGCCAAAACGGAGATTGTGGCCAATCACCGCCGTCACGATACCGACAGCGGATCGGCCGAGGTACAGGTTGCCCTGTTGACTACTCGCATTCGTCAACTCACCGAGCACCTGAAGGTCCATAAGAAGGACCACTCATCCCGGCGAGGTTTGCTGAAGATGGTGGGCAAGCGTTCGGGCCTGTTGAAGTATCTCGCCAGCATGGATCGAAGTCGCTATCAGGATATTATCGCCAAGCTGGGCTTGCGCAAGTAGCCCTGAGGCGTTCGCTTCGCGGCCAGTGCCACTTGGTGGACGCGCCGCGCAGCAGGAAAGAACGGCGCATTGCGCGCGGCGGGCTGAAGGTCTTGCCGCACGAAGCGTAGGAACGGAATAGACGGTTTGAGTTTGTCGGGCGTGTCGGGAGTGGCACGCTGTGTTGGTGTGTTGGCAGTGGAGCAGGTGAGTCGATGGCAGTAGTGACAGTCGAACGAGAAATCGGTGGACGGACGTTGAAGCTCGAGACCGGCAAGTTGGCCAAGCAGGCAGCCGGCAGTGTGGTGTTAACGTATGGCGAAACGGTGGTGCTGGTGGGCGTGGCCACCGGACCGGCCCGTGAAGGAATCGACTGGTTCCCTCTCACGGTGGACTACCGCGAGAAGGTGTATGCCGCCGGGAAGTTTCCTGGCGGCTTTTTTAAGCGCGAGGGGCGACCGACAACCAAAGAAATCCTGACCATGCGCATGACGGATCGCCCGTTGCGCCCGCTGTTCTCCAAGGGCTTCAAGGACGAAGTTCTGATCCAGGCCATGGTGCTTTCGGCGGACCAGGAGAACGATCCGGACCTCCTCTCCATTATTGGTGCTGCGGCCGCGGTGGGATTGGCACCGATCCCCTTTGAGGGTCCGGTAGCCGGCGTGCGCATCGGAATGGTTGACGACCAACTGGTGGTCAACCCGACCAGCCGGCAGATGGAGTTCAGCGAGTTGGAGATGGTTCTGGTCGGGCACAAGGACGCGGTCAACATGATCGAGGTCGGTGCCCACGAAGTCTCCGAGGAGCGGATCGCCGAGGCCATCGAACTGGGCCATGGCGTGATCAAGACCATCTGCACGATGATCGATGAGTTGGTCGAAAAGGCCGGCAAGCCGCACTCCTGGACACCTCCGCCACGAGATGACGAGCTGTCGACCAGGATTCGCGAGATGGCCCTGGAGCCACTCCGCAAGGCCAAGCACATCGTCGGCAAGCAGGAGCGGGATAACGCCGTGGACGACGTCTACTCCCGCGTTATCGAAGAACTCTGCTCGGCGGAGGGCGGTACCCCGGAGTACGACAAGAACAAGGTTCGCGATCTTATCGACGAGGTCGAGGAGGAGGTGGTCACCCGGCGGATTCTCGACGAGGGAACACGTTCCGACGGGCGCGGTCCGGAGGACATCCGCCAGATCACGTGCGAGGTGTCGGTGCTGCCGCGGGTCCATGGCTCGGCCATCTTCAGCCGCGGTGAGACTCAGGCGCTGGTAACGACCACGCTGGGTACGGGGCGGGACGAGCAGATTATCGACGGCCTGAAC
>JANQGB010000960.1 GCA_028277545.1 Phycisphaerae bacterium
CCCCGCATTGCATCGGACTCCTCGCGGCCTGACCTGAGTTATGGGCCGCGGTCAATGGCACGCTGGACGGGACAGACGTGCCGGAGGGACCGATAACTCGACCGAGCGACCGGTCGCGCGGTCGGCGGCATGCTGCCGGGGTCTGCCTTTTTTGGAGCAGTGCTTCGCGCCATCGCCCGATATGACGTTTGCGGTGTCACCGCGTTCCGCTCGCCGAGCGGCGGGCGCGCGCTGTGGCTCATCAACCTGGAGGAACGTGTCGTGAGAAGGATCTTGATCGCCGCGGTACTTGGACTGTCTGCCTGCGGGTGCCAGGAGAAAGAGCCGGAGGTAGTCTTCCTGCGTCCCATGGTGCACTGGGAGGACGTGGCCGGCGGCTCGATTAACGACGTGAAGGACGGCTTCGTCAACCTGGCGCCGTCAGGCACGGATGGAACCTTCCCGGCGTCGGTTGCCATCGCTCGAGTCACCGTGCTGGGCGACGCCTCACCGCAGCCCGCGCGGCGAATGAAGCTGGCCATGGCACCGGCCAACGACTTCCTGGTCTGGAACCGCCTGTTCGACAACCTGAGGTTCATCAGCGAGGCCTTCCCTCTGAACGAGCGAGACCTCGGCGAGTCCCCTCCGTCTATCGAGCGAATTGTGTGGGCAGCCCGCGCTCTGGATGCCTCACTGGTTCTGGTCTATGGCCAGAGCGACCCTTCACAGAACGAATCGCTTGTGCGGGGCGTTCTATACCGTACCAATGACGCAACACCCCTGGCGGCCATCGACGCCCGCGCCGAGGTGTTCGATCCGGAGGAACTCACTCGCCCTCCGGAAGATCTGAAAGACGACGACAGCTATTGCGACCCTCGCGTGCTGGCCGACCGCCGGTTCGAACGGCTGGTGCTGGACTGCATACTGGACCTGCGGCTTCGCGACCGCCCGGTCCCGCCCAAGGCGCCGGAGGGTTGGATTCCAGACGGACCGGTCGAGCCGCGGACCTGGCCACCGGCCACGTTCGGCTACCCCTAAGCACTTGGCGAGGCGGCCATCGTGATGCGTGCAAGCCGTCGGGGCACCCACCATCGACGAAACCCCCTGGACGGGCCCATCTCGCGCCACGGCCTGGTCAACTTCGTCCATGCCCACGTGATCGAGCTGGTCACGGCGATCTACCTGCTCTACATCCTGCTGGGTACGCTGATCCCCTTCGACTTCACCCTGGGCGGTTCTCATGCCCAGGGTCGCTCGCTGCTGGGCCTGGGCGACATGCAGGCCAGACTGCCGGATCTTCTGAGCAACATCGGGCTATACCTCCCACTGGGCCTGCTATTACAGATCTCGCTGGTCCGGCTGCTGGGCAATTCCTGGATATCCGTCGTGGGCGCCATCGCGGCGGCTGCCGCGGTCAGCGTGGCGGTGGAATCGGTGCAGTTGTTGTCCCCTACACGCATCTCCTCCGTCGTTGACTTCACGGCCAACCTGACGGGTGCGTCGGCAGGAGCGATTCTCGCCCTGCTGTGCCGCTTCCCGGAGCGGCGGATGCTCGACGCCTTGTGGGACGAGCTACGCCGCGACAGGCACGCCTCGCTGGTCAAAGTAGCGGTGGCCCTGCTGGTGATCGGCGGCATGGCGCCCTACACGCCAACGGTCAGCGTGAACCGCCTGCTGAGTGCCGCCCGACAGAGCACCTTCGTACCATTCTCCCAGACAACCGAGTTAGCGGCCCAGGCACGCAAGGCCGAACTCGACGGACAGCCCGACGTCGCAGCCGCCTGCCAGCGCGATCGGATTTTTCTGTGGGCCAGGTGGGCGGCAGAGGCCCTCTCCTTCGCAGTCTTGGGCTGGCTGTTGCACCGCCTGCTGCGCGAACGTCACCTGTTCAAACCACATGCGGCCCTGGGGCTGGCGATCTACCTGATCTCGCTCCTGGCCATCGCGCTGAGCGTTGCGCAGATCGCTATCATGTCGCGCGGCTTCCACGTGACGGACATAATGATGCGCTGGTTGGGGGGGCTGGCGGGATACGGCCTGGCCGAGCATCTGCTGACGCGCTGGACCACTGAGGGAACGGACATCTCCCGCGGCATCTGGCGAATCGCAAGACCAGCCGCGATTATGGCAATCCTACTGGTGCTTCTGACCGACCTGGCCCCTTTCATATTCGACTTCTCGCCAGGCCGCGCAACCCAGCGTCTGGAGTCCAGCGAGGTGCTGCCCTTCTACTCATACTACGTTGGGCGCTTCGACAGAGTCTGCGCCGACTTCTGGGGCAAGTCGATGCGGTTCGCATTCCTGGGCATATCGCTGTGGATGTGTTGGCGCCACCGGCTGCAACGCTCGCTGGAACTGCGTGCGGCAGGCATAGCCTTCATAGTGATGTTATTCTCGCTGGCAATCGAGAGCGCCCAGATCTTCCTCCGCTCTCGAGTGACTTGCCTGACCGACGTACTTACCGCACCACTGGCCGCGTGGGTGGGTGTAATCCTCGCCCAGTACGCGGCTGACTTCTATCGTCACGCTACCACAGCCCGCCCGACACCCACTGTCGACACAGATGAGCGCAGGCACAGGTTCACTCCAACCGACGCCCTGGTCGCCACCTTGATTCCAGACAACTTAGCCCAGGCGGGAGAGCACGCTCGATCCCAGCACGCGGACGAGCGTGAGTAATACCAGCAGACCGACAAGCAGACTAACGGTCAACAGCAGGCCAAGGGCCTTGTTCCGCCTGCGGTGGTGACCGCGATGACGTCGTTTCTTGAGCGCCCGGGCGGTTACCG
Source organism: Phycisphaerae bacterium (assembly GCA_028277545.1). Lineage (GTDB taxonomy): Bacteria > Planctomycetota > Phycisphaerae > UBA1845 > UBA1845 > JANQGB01. Next base: position 2,769 of record JANQGB010000960.1, read on the forward strand.
ACTCGGGCTCCAGCGGCGTCTCACAGTGCGGGCAGGTGACGTCCTCGGCCGACTCGCCGGTCTGGCGATCGGTGACCTGGGAGCATTCGGTACAGCGTACGGCGTGGTGCGAAGGCACCTCTATCCGCCGGCGACATCGGGCGCAGTGCGTTG
>JANQGB010000149.1 GCA_028277545.1 Phycisphaerae bacterium
CTGCCAGACTGATGACAAAACCGTTGACGGCGGCGGTCACCGCTTCGGACTGATGGGCGATGACGCCAATTTCCATGCCGATGGGCGTTTCGGCCTCCAGCTCCCGCAGCCTGTGGTTCACCGCGTCGCCCATGGTCACCACGTTGCCTCCCAGCACCGTGGATATACCCAGACCAATCGCCGGGCGACCGTTGTAGCGCATAATGGCGTCGGGAGGGTCCACGTAGTCACGGCGTATGGTGGCTATGTCCTTGAGACGCAACTTCGTGGTCGTCGCCTGCTGCAGAATCAGCAGCTCGCCGATCTCCTCGACGGAAGTGAACTCGCCGCTCGGCTGAATGCGGATGTACTGGTTGCCAACCTCGATCTTGCCGGCGGGGGCTACGAGGTTCTGGCCGGAGAGGGAGGCGTATATCAAGTCGGGCGAGATACCCAACTGCGACAGCCGGGCTCGTGATATCTCCACATACACGACTTCCCGCTGATTGCCGTAGACGGTGATCTTGCCAACATCTTCGCACAACAGAAGCTCGCGACGAAGCAGGTCGACGTGCTCCTTCAACTCGGCGTAGGAAAAGCCATCGCCATATACAGCGTAGAAGACGCCAAAGACGTCACCGAAGTCGTCGTAGACCACGGATGATGATGTGCCCGGTGGCAGGTGGGCCTGTACGTCGTTGACCTTGCGGCGCAGCTCGTCCCAGACCTGCGGCAGGCTGTGCTTGTCGTACTTGTCCTTCATTTCGACCCGGACCGTGGAGAGCCCCGGTTCGGAGATGCTGGTCACCAGCTTGAGCTGGCCCATCTGCTGCACCGCGGTCTCGATCTCGTCGGTCACCTCCTCGGCGACTTCCATGGCCGTCGCCCCGGGATAGCTGGTGAAGACTTGAGCCTCCTTAATGGTGAATTCCGGGTCTTCCAGCCGGCCCAAGCGCTCGTAGGCAAGTATGCCGCCGCCTATGATCAGGATGGTGATCACCAGCGTTATTGTCTTGTAGCGTATCGAGGCTTCAGCGACGTTCATTTCGGCCCCGCCCCTCCTTCCGGCTCGAGCAGGCGAACTTGCTGGCCTTCCTGCAAGAGGTGCACGCCCGCGGTGGCGATCCGGTCCCCCTTGGTCAGGCCGCCGGTTACCAGGATGTCGTCCTGGATCATCTCACCCACCTGGACATCGCGGCGGTGTACGGTCAGGGCGCCGTCTGCGCTCGTCCGCACCAGCCACACGTAGTAGGTACCCACGCCGTCGATCGGTACCGCATCGACCGGCACTGCGTAGCCGGACTCGGCGGTGTCCCCCGGCTCTTGCCGGAAGGCCGTTATCGTCGCCGTCATGCCTGGCAGGATGGTCACGTCATCCGGGGCGGGCATGGCAGCGGTCGCGGCGTAGGTCTGTGTGGCGGGGTCGGCTTCAGTGGAGAACTCCTTGACGGTGACCGCAAACTCCCGCCCGGGGAGGTAATCGAACGTCGCCACCAGCCTGACACTATCCCGCTCTTTGAACGACAGGGCGACGCGATCCTCGGGCACGTGCACCTCGATTTCGACGCTGGAAACATCCTGCAGGCTGACGATCGACTGCTTGGCCCGGACGTTCTCGAAGTTATCAACGAACGTGTTGGCTATTACGCCCGTGAACGGCGCCCGCAGATAGGTGTCGTCGAGATCCTTGGCGGCCTGCTTGGCGTTGGCCTGGGCCACCTCGAAGTCCTTCTTGTCTTCCTCGTACTCGACCTTGGAGGCGTTGCCTTCGTTGTACAGCTTCTCCATTCGCTCGTAGAGTGCCTTGGCCTCGGCGAACCTCGCCTCGGCCGCCGTCAACGCGTGCTCGAAGTCCCGCGGGTCGATGCGAGCGATCAACTCCCCCTCCTCCACCTCCTGCCCCTTGAGGATGGGGAATTCGATAAGTGGGCCGGATACCTGAAACGCCAGGTCGACCTCCCGGTTGGCCCGAACTTTCCCGGGATACTTGCGCCCTGACGCGGTGAACGGAGATTGAATCACCATAGTCTTCAGCGGCCGGATCAGGGGAGGCTCCTCCGGCACACTGGTATCCCAATCGACCAGAAACACCGACGAGACGGCAGCGGCCATCAGCACCAATCCGATCACTCTGCCAAGCACCTTGGGTTTAGTCCTGGTCTGAGGCATGAGGCACTACCTGCCTTTCATCTCGGGGTGATCGTGCCGTTTAGAGCTGCGGTGAGGGCCACGCCACCTGTCCCCTTCGCGCACTTACACTGCCGCACCGCCGTAGCATCGTATCCGCGGGGGGTGCTGCTGGCGAGCAGATTCCGCATGGGTCCCCGCGGCTTTGCAAGGTGGCTGGGCCGCAACTGCCGGCCCTACGCCCGAGCGCGTGAAACGCGACGAGTGAATAGCCGCAGGCGGGGCGCGACGCCCGGTCTCTGACGGGACGTGAATCGAGCCTCGGCCGTGTTGTGCTTGGCGATCAGTTCTCGACCGGCGGAAACATGCGGAACTGGTCGTGACACGCGTTGCAGGTGGCGATGATCCGATCGAGCCGCTGCTCCAGTTGGGAAGGGCTCAGCTTGGACGCGCTTAGCTCGAGTTCGGTGGCCTGAGTGTGCAGTTGGCTGGCGAGCTTGGTAAACAGCTCACGCTCCTGGTTGTTCAACTCATCGGCAGCCACGCTGTCGGGGATTCGCTGAGCGGCGTCGGCCAGACCGGCCGCCAGCTTGGTGATCTCGCGGCTCTGCCGGGCGCGCTCGGTGTCCGGGTCGAGTTCCTGTGGCATGCGCGCCAGGGCGAGCTCGTCCAACTCATTCATGACCTCTTCGAGCCGCTCGCTGTGAATGGCGTGTTGGGCGGGCTTACCGGTCTGGGCGAGTTGCCGGTTGTAGCGCTGCCGCGCCGTCGGAGCGCATGACGCTACGAACACGATGGACAGCGTAATCGCGGAGCATATAACCAGAGACAGCGTGTGAGCACGGGATGCCGTTGACATGGGGTGGTCTCCAGATTCTTCCGGTCCGGCCGGCCGAGACGGCGCGGCAGGCTGCGTCCTCCTTCGGCCGGACGATACTGGAGGTGATTGACGCCTCACCGGGCGCCCGGCCACCATGACCTCACTTGTACTCTGTGGCGGCGGGGGACGGAAGTCAACACTCGGTTGGTGTTTCCACTTGCCGGGCAGCCGTGCTCACCGCAACGTTCCTCACTCTTCGACGGGCAGACCCAGGGCCATCCCCGGATACCTCGGATGCGATTTGAAGCCGAACTGCTCCAGCCAGTCGCGGCGAATAAGCTGAGCGGTGCAGATGGTGACCCCCTCGGCCTCCAGGCGGCGCAGGAAGTCCTTGACGATGATGCGTCCGATGCCAAGTCCGCGGCAGCGGCGAGTCACCGCTATCTTGTCCAGCACGGCGTGCGTCGGAGTGCGTCTGATGTAACCCAGCCCCCCGACCGCGGTATCCGTGTCGTCGATCGCCACCAGCAGTTGGTTCTGGGCTCCGACACCGCCGATGCCCCCGGCGTAGAAGAAACGGTGCAGCGTGTCCACTTCACGGGAGTTGGCCACGGGGCGGATGTGGAGCTCGCGGCCAGTGACGTCGGTGTGGCGGGTGATGAGCTCGGCCCGGTCGGCGCCGATCGCTGATATGGTGACCAGTTCGGCGTTCTCGTCCGGCTCAAGGTGCGGATAGGTGGCCCGGGTCAGGTAATAGGCCAACTCCTGCGAAGAGAGCTTGTGCTGCAAATCCGCATACAGCGAAGCCATGGCCTCTTTGACGTTGTCCCCGCTGCGCAGCCGTCGTATGGCATGCTCGACCGTGGCCCGCTCGCGCCGGGGAAGGCCCTTCAGCACGGTCTGGGAGTAGAGCCATAGTCGCGTACCGGGGAACTTCTCCGTGACCTTGGGGATGTCGTAGTTGTTCTCCAGCTCGCGCAACTGGGCGGCTCGCGTGTGGGCGGCGGCGTTGGGTACCTGGCTCGACCAGGAGTCGTAGCGGGCGATGGCGCAGTGCAGGGCCCGTGGCAGGTAGTCGTTCTGCACGACGCTGGCTACGTAGGTCTCGAGGTGCTGGCGCAGTTCGAGGCGCTCGGCAGAGGGCTGGTCCGCGGCGTCCACATCGCTGATTGCCTCGCGCAACAAGTCCAGGCCCTGGGCCTGGCCCAGCGATTCCAACGCCGCGGCGAAGATCAGTTCGCGGTCCGTCTCCGGCGCCAGGGCGGGGAACTGAAAGCGCACCCGGTCGTGGAACTCGCGCTGCAACTGCAGGATCATGTTCATCGCCCCCCGGAAGGGGCGGCGCCCCCCGACCGACAGCAGCCGCGTACCGGCCTCGAAATCGTTCAGCGGAACAGTGACATCACGCGTCACTGTACTGGCCAGCGTCCAGCGCTGTTCCGTACGGCGGAAGAACTCGAAGACCGCGGTCAGCGCCGACCAGCAAACGTGCCGCCAGGCGTCCTTGACGCGCTGGCGCACGTGCCGATCAGGATGGTCGTGCATGTGGCGGGCCAGCGAACCCACCGACTCACCACTCACGTACTCCGCGGTGGCGATCTGGTGCCCGGGCCAACAGCCGCCCAACTGGGGGGAAAGCGGCGTTCCTCCGGGCTGTTCGGCTGCCAGGCAGAGCAAGCGCAGCTCGGCCTGGAACATCTCTTCGGAGGCCACGTTACGCACGAAGATCGTGAAATCGCACCGTTCGCCCGCGCGGGTCCGCAGGCCGGCATGGTAGATGGAGCGCCCGAACCGGCTGGTCAGCAGGCTGATCCACATGCTACGCGGTGCTACGTCTTCGAGGTCGATCCGCCGCCCGTTGCACAAGAGGCAGACTGCTTCGCGAACCAGGCTGGTGTTGGCGATGGCGCCGGTTACACGGCCCACCTCGTCCTGATCCACGCCGTCCTCAAACAGCAGAGTGTCCCGCCAAGTGTACGATCGGCCTGTCTGGGGGTCGGTGGCTTCGGCCTGCCCGCCGCCCAACGAGGCACGGAACCGTTCGGTCATGACGTCAGCCGTCAGCGCGGCGGCCCGGCGGATCTCCTCGGCGACCGGCGCCAACTGCCAGGCCACCAGTTCTCTCCTGATGGGCAGGTAGAAAGCCCATTCGAGTTCAGCCACCCGACCCAGCGACTGGAGCAACTCGACTACATAAGGCTGCATCTCGGGCAAGGGCAGCGAGGACGCAGCCCGCCCCGGCTCCGTGGCATGTTCCATGCGGCGGCGCAGGCCAGCCAGGGCGACGCTAAGGTGGCTCCAGGGGGCCGGCCGGTTGCCGATAAGAGCCATGCGCTGGCACGCTGACTCGTCCAGAAAGTCTCGCCCCGAGTTGACGAACAGTTCAGCCGTATTGCCGAAGCGATCGGCTTGTTGGTGTTCCAGCAGCGTGACGAAGGCTCGCCCCCTCACGGTGGCGTCG
>JANQGB010001072.1 GCA_028277545.1 Phycisphaerae bacterium
CAACTCGCTGTCATCATCCGACAGGTTGATGGTGGTGCCGCCGGCCGGGTCGACCGGAAGCTCTGTAATCGGGTAGGAGCAGCCGGCGTAGAAGTCCACTGAGCCGTTGGGGATGAAGTTCAGGCTGATGTTGTCCAGATCGTTGTCCGACTCGAACAGCTCGGTGTAGAAGTCGGGCACCTCGGGGGTAGTAAAGGTGTAGCAGTTGCCACCGTTGTCGTCCGCCACCCAGTTGCCGGCCTGATCTTCGGCTTCTACGGCATAGAAGTAGGTGGTGCTGTCGCCCAGGCCGCTCAGAGCCACGGTGGCGGGATTGGCGAAGCCGCTGCCGACGGCGGTCGAGGTCAGCGCGTCGCAGGCTGCGCCATAATGGACCGATCCGCGGATCAGCTCATCGGCGTCGATGCTGATAACGGCGGCGCGGGGCTCGACGGCGGTTGTTTCTACTTCGTTGATGACAGGCTCCTGGCAGTCGACTGCGGCAGTCGCCGTGACCACGACATCGGTTCCGCCAAGGCCGTCGTCCGCGTCGATATAGGTGACCGTGATCGTGTCGTTGTGGGTCACCAGCAACACGCCCGGGCTATCGGTCTCGGAAAGCGCGATGCTGCCGACGAACTCGGCCGACGAGGGGTCGGTCTCCGTGAGCAGCAGAGCCTCCGCGCCCGATTCCGAGTCCGACTCGACGTCAACCGTGACGTACTCTACCGCGGAGTCGTCGGTGTTCAGTCCGCAGTCGTTGACCAGTACGGTGGCGGTACTCTGGCAGGCGTACTTGACGCCGTCCAGCGTGACCACCCCCGCGTCGGAGCAGGTGTCGTAAGCGGCGTATGCATTGATGATACCGTACCCGCGAACATATTCCGGGTCGAAAGTGCCGTAGGTCACAAAGTAGTCGGCAGTTTCGAAGAGGTGCTCGCGCATCTGATCGACGGTCCAGTACGGCTTGGCTTGCACCAGGCAGGCCACCGCGGCGGCAGTGAGCGGCGTGGAGAAAGACGTTCCGTCGGCGGTGGTGTAGCCGGTGTCGCTGCTGGAGGAGACCACGTGAGCACCGACACCTCGGGCCAGGAGTTCGGGTTTGACGCGTCCGTCGGCGGTCGGCCCGTCCGAACTGAAGAAGGCGATGCTGCCCGAACTGCTGACCGCACCACAGGTGATCACCTGGAACCCGTCGGCGGGCGCGATCAGGCTCGACGTGGCGGGATTGGAGTCGTGGTACTCGTTGCCGGCGGCGTTGCAGTGGTGAACGCCGTTGGCAGTGAGGAGATTGACTGCGATGGTGGTGACGGCCGTCAAGCCGTCGAGGTCGGCCTGGGTGTACCAGTCGATATACCCCAGGGACGAGGTGGCCAGGTCCGCACCGTTTGCTTCAATGAACTGCAGGCCCGCCACGTAGTTATCCTCTTCCGCGGGATACTCGCCGGCGGTGTCTTCGGTCTTGGCCAGGATGAACGAGGCATCGTAGGCCCCGCCGACCAGGCTGCCCGGCATATAAGCGCCGATGCAACTGAGCGTCTTGGTACCGTGGTCGTGCTGGCTGGAGGGATCGCCCGGCTCGATGCCCACGTTATCGTCCATGTTGATGAAGTCGTAAGCGGCAATGACGTCCAACGTGTGACCCAGTTGATTGTAGGCCTGGTGAGTGGTCTTGAAGCCGGTGTCCAGCACGCCGATGATTACGCCCTCGCCAGTGTAACCCGCGTCGTGCACGGCGATGAGGTTCATCTGCTGCAACTGGGCGAAGGAGTTGCCGTAGTCAACGCGGGACCTTCCGGCGCTACCGTCGCGACCAGCCGGCGGCTCGGCAGCGTGCTCTTCCTCCGGCAGTGGCGGAGCGATCCGCCGGGATCGGGCGACCGGCTGCAGCCTGGCCACCTCCGGCAGAGCGGCTATGGCCTCGAGTTCATCGAGCGTGGCGTAGACGCTGACGGCGTTGAGCCAGTTGCTGGTAACGTGAATACTGGCTCCGGCCTCCTGTACCGCTGCTACGTAGGCGGGCACAACCGGCAGATCGTGTTCGGTAAACAGCGGACCACCTCGGGCAGCATTTCCGCGAGCCAGACGCCGCTGGACCGCGCGGGGATTGTAGTTGGCGGCCACCTGGGCGATGGCCTGCTCGTAGGCCCGCGATGTGTTCACGCCTTTGTCCGCGAAGAAGACCCAGGCCTTGGTTGTGCCGCCGTCCTCATCGAGCTGGCGCAAGAGGGTGGGATGCAGCTTGTCGGGTGTCGGCTGGTCGGCCGTCGCGACACCGACAAGCGCCAGAATGCACGCGACCAGGCCAAGAGCCGGAAGGAACCGTCGAGTCATCTGCTTGAACATGGGCCGTTTTCCCCTTAAGTGAGGTCGGTGTCACCGGCTACGACCGGCAACAGGCACCGCCTGGGCATTAAGGCCGATAACCACGGCGACAGGCGGTCGCCATACGCAAGGCCCATTGTAGCAACCGCGGACGGCTGGTTGAAGGGATGGCCGCCCGAACCGCAGCCGCCTGGTGGGAGGCTACTCGCACTCCCGCTTCGATAGCGGGCAGGTGCCGTCGTCGCACCACTCTCTGGCCACGAGGTTGCTGGGTCCGCCCTGGTCCGCGGTTGGCGTGCCGCAGCCCTCGGCCAGGAGCCGGACGTAGCTGAAGAAGGGCCAGGCGAGGTTGTACTTCGCGAAGCAAAAACTGCCAGCGCAAGCCCGGTAGGCGCTAATGGACGCGGGTTTTGGGTGGTCACGCCGGGGAGCGGATGGGTGCGGCCTCGTATTCGCAGAGAGTCTTGACGGGCATTATTCAGCCATCCATCCGCCGCGTGCCACGGTGTGTCGACGGACCCGCCGGTTTGCTGTACGGCAAGCGGCGGCGAGCAGAACTCGGGTCTCCTCGCCGCCGCTGCCGTTGGGGTGTCATACGCCAGCAATCTACCGTCGTGCCTCGGGGTAGCCGGCGTCCTTGGTCGACACGTAAAGGCTGCGTCGTGGACGTCGGATGTCCGCGCGAACTGAAGCTCGCGGCTCGTTACGATCCAGTAGTTACAAGGCGCTGCACCAAGTCACCCGGTACTCACTCAGACATCTCCACTTCAGCGATAACCTCAGCAGGCGACAAGTCGTCGCCGAAGAGCAGACGGTTGAACGCGCGGTGGTACTGGTCCGCGATCGCAATGGCTCCGTACAGGAGATCACGGAACTGGTCGCGCGTAACCTGAGCGTCGGCCACCGGCATCACGGCACGGTAACCCATGGTTCCGTCGCTCATGTCCAGGTCGAAGCAGCCGGCCAGCAGTCCGTCATTGGCCCGCACGATGGCCTCGGCCATCGGCAGCCGGCTCTCCTCCGGCACAATGACCGGGACGCGGATGAACACACCCAGACGGACAGGGTCGTCCAGAACGGCTACGCGCACGGAGAACGGCGCCGTACGGCCCTCGAAGCCGGTTGCCACGGCGTTGCCATCATCGGCTACCCGGTAGATGAAGTCACGCTCGTCGAGAAACTGGCAGACCAGGTCCATCGTGGTGTTGGGGTTGTTCATCGTGTTCTCCTTACTCTTGCGCCTGGCGCGGCGTCGCGCCAGTACGGCCATCAGCCGGGCCAGCCACCCTCCAGTTGTCTTGCGCCGGCCATGTGCCATCTCTTCGCACCTTTCCGCGTTGGCACAGAACATCCTCTGGGCCGCCTCCGTGGCGGTTTCAAAAGCGATCCGGGCCGGCGTCCGCCGCGCGCGATTCGACCGCGGGCGCGTCCAGGGCGGTTGGAAGCAACTCGTCGAGAGCCAAAGAAAAGGCCCTGCAACCGTCTGGGGCAGCAGGGCTTACGAAGCGCAAATGGCGTTCGGCACTACCCTACGGCCCGCATCCTCCACAGAGGTCAACGCGCGGCGGCGCCGCGAGAAGATGACCTGGAGAGACCAGCCCTGTCTTGCCTACTGATAACATGGCCTACGTTCTATGCTGAGTTTTACTGCCAGCATGGTAACACCGAACCTTTCGAGTGCAGACATCAGCACTCAGCCGAGCAACTATACACCTCCCTACGAGCCAGTCAAGAACCTTCCAGATGTTTTTCCATGTGGTGGTCCGCAGAGGACCAACGCAAACCGGTACGGCGGCACTGTCGCCCAAGCATCGCTGTCCCCCGGCTTGGGACTCTTGGGAAGGTCGTTCCAGAACGATGCTCTTCGGGTATGCTGGGCGACTGCCAGTGCAGGGAATGGCCATCATCCGTATGAGGTTGTTTATGCCAGAGCGCACATCACTTGTCTCCCGACTCCGCGTACCGGCTTGCGCCGCAGTCGTGTTGCTGTTAGCTGTTGTGGCCTACGTGTTGCGCACGCGGTTTGTGCATGGCCAGGTGTTTGTGGGCGACGAGGTGCGCTTTCTGGTCACGGACTCCTGGATTCACCTGCGCCTGGTGGAGAACCTGGTTCACCACTTCCCCTGGCAGAACACGTTCGATCCTTATGCCCTATTCCCTGGTGGTCAGTACGTGCCGGTGGCGCCGTTGTTCGACTGGGTGCTGGCAGCGGCCATCGTGGTGATCGGGCGTGGCAGCCCGACACCCCGCACCGTGGAGGTGGTGGCCGCTTACTACCCCGTGATCCTGGGAGTCTTAACGGTTGTCCCCGTCTATCTCATCGCAAAGCGCCTGTTCAGTCGCCCGGCGGGCCTGATCGCGGCCGGGCTGATCGCGCTCCACCCTGGGCACTTCCTGAGTCGCTCGCTGTTGGGATACACCGATCACCACGTGGCGGAAGTGCTCCTCAGCACGACAACGATGCTGCTGCTGATCCTGGCCATCCAGACGGCACGCCGGGAGGGAGTCGGTTACGACTGGCTGACCAGGAGTAGCTGGCCGGCGAGAATCAGGTTCCTGGCCTTACCCATGGCGACGGCCCTGCTGTTGGGGGCCTATCTGCTGACCTGGGTAGGCGGGTTCCTGCTGGTCGCGACCATTACGGCGTGGGTGGTCCTGCAGATACTGATCGATCACTTCTCGCGGCGTTCACCAGGCTGCACCGTGGTGACGGCCCTGCCGGTCCTGCTGGTCGCCCTGCTGATAGTGGCACCATTCGGCACCAACATTGTGGGCCTGCAGCTCCACCGCGTCTCGCTCGCCGGAGGTGTCCTGCTGATTGCCGGGTTGGGGGGCTGGTGTTCCGCCGCGGACCGTCGCGGCTGGCCGCGTCTGGCGCTGCCCGTCATGGTCGTGCTTCTGGCGGCGGGCGGGGCAGGGCTGCTGGCACTCGGTTCACCGGAGACCATGAGAGCCATCGCCTCGCTGTTTACCCGGTTTGGCGGTGACAGTGCCAAGCAATACATCACCGAAGCCGCTCCCCTGCTGCACGGTAAGGATGGGTGGTCGCTGGGCATGGCCTGGGACCAGTTCACGACCGGGTTCTTCCTGTCGCTGTTGTCGCTGGCGGTGCTCTGCGTCCGGGGCGTCCGCCGGCAGGAGCCAACCACCCTGCTGCTGTGCGTATGGAGTCTGGCCATGCTGGCGGCGACGCTGGCGCAGAACCGCTTCGCGTACTACTACGCGGTTAATGTGGCACTGCTGTGTTCCTATCCGGGAGCGGCGGCCTTGCAGGCCGCGTGGAGGTGGGCCGGGCGACGGCTTGACGCGCCAACTGAAAGCTCGGACCGGCCAGGAGTGCGACGGCGCCGGGGACGGCCGAAACACAGCCGCCGCCCGACAGTTGCCGACGCCAAACGTTCACTTCCGATCGTGCAGTATGCACTGTTCACCGCGGCAACCGTCGCGGTCCTCGGTGTGCTGTTCGGCTTCAACCTGCCACTCGCCCGGGAGAGCGCCGGGCGGGCCTTTGTGCCGAACGAGGACTGGCTGGCTGCGCTGAAGTGGATGCGCAAGCACACGCCGGAGCCGCTCGGCGACCCCGACGCATACTTCGATATGTACGCTTCGCCGCCGCCCGGCGAGCAGTATCCGTACCCGGAGGCGGCCTACGGCGTAATGGCCTGGTGGGACTACGGCTACTGGATCACGCGCATGGCCCGCCGCATCCCCAACGCCAATCCGGGCCAGAAAGGGGCGGCGGAGGCAGCGGAGTTCTTCACCGCCCAGGACGAAGCGACGGCCAACGCCGTGCTGGACCGGATGGGTTCGCGCTACGTGGTGGTGGACGACTCGATGCCACTGCTGGAGTGGGCTGGCACCGGGTCGGTCAAAGGCAAGATCAGCGCTATGGCCCGCTGGGCCGGCAAGCAACCGGAGGACTTCTACGAGGTCGCCTACAAGCGTGACCGTTTCGGCAAGCTGATACCCAACGCGGTGTTTTACCCGGAGTATTATCGCAGCATGCTGGCGAGGCTGTACGTGTTCGGCGGCCGGCCGGTCGAGCCGACCGAGGCGTACGTAATAAGCTTCCGGTATCAGACCAACTCCCGGGGCGAACCGTTCAAGGAAGTCACGTCATACCAGCAGTTCGACAGTTACGCGGCGGCGAAGGCGTTCTGCGACACGCAGCCGCCGGAAAGCACCAGGATCGTGGGCCTGAAGCCGCATCTCACTTGCGTACCGCTGACCGATCGCCTCGAGCACTATCGCCTTACCTTCCGTTCGCCCACCAAGCGGTCAGGTCAGCCCGGGCAGGTGATCTCGCGCGTGCAGATTTACGAATACACCGGACACGCCGGCAGCACCCCTTGAGCGACGCGGGCCGCCCGCCTTCCGGCGGCACGGCCCGAGCTATGGCGTCCGTTCGCTGCAAGCTGCGATCAATGTCTGGTCAGCTTGAACCCCAGGACCACTGGAATGCCGCCGGGGATGATGTTCGTCGGCGGCGTTACGGTGACCGCGAGAATCAGCGAGCGGGGATCATCTTCCGCCTCGCGAACCTGGGCTGACACCTGGTCCGTCCCGGCCGTGGCATCCAGTTTCAGCCAGGTTCTGACATGCCCGATGACCTCGGTACAGAGCATCTCGGGCGCCATCGTCTCTACTTGCGACTTGAGGGCCAGCAGTAACGATGACAGCCGGCCCGCGAACAGGTGATAGGGCAGGCTCACCTCGAGCAGCGAGTTGGGATCCACGCGGGCCGGGCGAGCGGCTGTCAGCCCGTTCCACAGCAGAGCATCCGGGCTGTCGCTGAGGACGGCCACCGCGTTGATTCCCGCCATGCCCATCTCTTCGATCTTGGCCTGCGGGGTCTGCGTGTCGGTGGGGCCAAACTGCTTGTCACCCTTGGGACCGACGTCGAGGACCATGGGCAGCCCCTCGATTCTGCCATGGACGTGCCCGGCCATGGCCGCCGGCCAACCGGTCCGGGCGAAGCTGCCCGCCACCGTGCAAGCCGCCGCCACCGATCCGGAGGCCCACACCAGGTCCTTGTCGGTCATGCACTTCTCTTTGAAGGCGAAGTCGAGGCCGTTACCGTC
>JANQGB010001225.1 GCA_028277545.1 Phycisphaerae bacterium
CTGGATGTAGCTCTTGATGACCGTGTTGGACGTTCCGTCCGGCACGGTGTGAGTGGTGACGGTGAACCCCTGGGCCTGCTTGGCCGTGGCAAAAGAGGCGATGCCCGAGGCGTAGCTCTCGGCCGCAATGATGAGGTAGTTGCCCGAGGCCCGATCCTCCACGGCGGGAATCACGTCGGGGTTCAGCACCACCCGGCGCAGCCCCGGGAAGGGGTTGACGCTGCTTCTCTCGGCCACAGCGCCGGAGAAGTTCAGGTCGATGTCGATTGCTCTTGAGACGGTGATCGTGCCGGCCACGGGGTTGTAGGACACGGGGTGAACCTCGAGCAGGAACAACCGCTGCCCGCGGACTATCCCCAATTCCTCGACCGTAACGCGCTCGGCCGGCAGGTCGGCGTCGCTGGCGTAAACGGCTTCGTCGAGGTCGAAGGGCGCGTTTTCTCTGGCGCCGGGGATCTTGGGAATCGGTGCCTGGGCCGGCATCAACTGGGGCACCAGGCCCACGGCGGCCAGGTCGACGACTGTTGACTCGCTTTCCCGGGCAGTGAAGGTCACCTGGGCTCCGTCGGGCACTACGAATAACCGCCGGACCACCGGCAGCGCCGGCTCGCCAACCTCGCGGATGGTCGCGGCCTCAGGCCAGGTAAGTACGGTGTATTTGCCGTCGGGTCCGTCGGCTGACTCGATACCCAGGCCCGCCGTGCGGACACTGACGCTCAGCCCTCGCTCGCCGAGGGAACTGCTGGTTAGCTGTGGTGAGACGGGTGTAGCCGATTCCTTAATGCCGGCGGTCCCGTCGGGCGCGACGGTTAGCCAGGAGTCGGCGACTGCGGTCGCGGACAGCGGCGTCAGGGCGACGGCTGCCACGAGCAGCCATACTCGAACATTGCTCCACACTGCGTTCATGAGGCCTTTCCTCCTTACTAAAACGCGACTCATAGCACCAGGCGAGCCGCACAATGCGGCTTCGCGTGGTGGTAGTTGGCTCAACATCAACCTGCCAGGGTGCGCGACGACCGGCAGGTGGCTTCTGCCGGTCACGACGCCCGCGCTATCAGACAACTCCCGCCCAGCGCGGTGTTCGTACAGCACACCGCCGCTGGTCCGGTGAAACCGGTTATTACCGGACGGGACTTCTGTAACCATGGGGACCGCGTTCTCTCCTCCGGTGGGTCATGCACCCCTACGACAGCCCCCAGTATACCGCTAGGTGCATTACTAAGCAACCACATCGGTAGGTTGTTAAAGCGCGGTTGCCGCCATCGTCGCCCGCGCGCCGCAGGCGCCAGGTCCATGGCGAGATGCGTCGGGTGGCGCCCGGGCAGCGAGACAGGGCCGGGTGCGGGCAAGCGTGGTCGCGGCAGGGTCGGAATCGTCGGCCAATGCGGACGCGATAGTCCGCTAACTTCCGGCGGGAGTATGGGGTACACTAGCGGCGTCATGAGATCGGTCAAACGCCGGAATATCTCGCTGGCCGATAAGTGTCGGCTGCTGTTCGGTTGCGCGGTCCTTGCCATTCTCGCGGCAGCGCTTTACGTGCCGTGGGAACGAATGAACAGCCTGACTGACGACCGGTATGTCGGTAGAGCCCGGCAGGCTGCGGCGGTGGCCAGCGTAACCTGCGACTTCCAGGGTCTGGATTGGACTTCAGCGCAGCAGCGCCTGAACGAAAGCTGGGCGATGTATGCCCAGATGGCGGGTGTCGAGCGGGCCAGCGTTCCCCAACTGGTGGCCGCGGACGTCATCGGAGAGGTGGCGCCGCGGGGCTTCAAGTACGGCTCAGTGCTCGCCATGCGGGCGGACCCGACGCTGGACTACACCTGGGAGAAGGACGAGGACGACAGCCAGCGCGAGATTATACGGCTGGCCAAGGCGGTGCGAGCCGGCGAGACCGACCCCAGCCCAGGCGAGGTAAAGGGCATCATTTACGTGGAGATTCCCAAGCCTCGGGAGGACGTGTTCTTCAACGTGGTCTCAGTAGTTGGTTCGGGATTGGGCGGCGGGCTGCTGGCCATCCTGGTCTTCTACCTGATAACTCAACTGCTGATTCTCTCCCCGGTCCGGAAGTTGCGCCGGGTGGCGGAGCAGGTGACCAGCGGTGATCTCGAGGTGCGCTCCACGATCGCGACGGGCGACGAGTTCCAGGACCTGGGCGAAGCCTTCAACGACATGCTGGCCCATCTCAAGAGCTCGCAGGACGAGCTGCGCACGTTGAACGTGTCGCTGGATACCCGGCTGGGGGAACTGGCCGAGACCAACGTCGCCCTCTTTGAGGCCAACAAGCTCAAGAGCGAGTTTTTGGCCAACGTATCCCACGAGTTGCGTACGCCGCTGGTCTCGATCATCGGATTCGCCGAGTTGCTGCGCGACGCGGTCGAGAGCCCGCCCAAGGACGGCAGCCGCTCGATCCGTTACGCCGACAACATCCTGACCAGCGGCCGTATGCTGCTGGACCTGATCAACGACCTGTTGGACCTGGCCAAGATCGAAGCCGGCAAGATCGAACTGCACCGCTCCCGATTCTCAATCGGAGAGGTGTGTGAGAGTCTTATGGACTTCGTGCGCCCCCAGGCGGACAAAAAGAACCTGCAGGTCTCCGCCACAGTGGCGCCAGACATACCGTTGCTGCACTCCGACTCGGGCAAGATTCAGCAGATCCTGCACAATCTCTTGAGCAACGCGATCAAGTTCACGCCCAGCGGGGGGCAGGTCGGGCTGGACGCCCGGCGCGACGGTGAGCATGGAGTCGAGGTCCGCGTCACGGACACCGGCCCCGGCATTCCCGCCGAGCAGCAGGCCGAGATCTTCGAGCACTTCCGGCAGTTGGACGCATCCCATACCCGCGAGCACGGCGGCAGCGGGCTTGGTTTGGCCATCACCAGGGAACTGACCCAGACACTGGGAGGCACCATCCGCGTCGAGTCCGTTGTCGATCGTGGCAGCACCTTCATCGTCACCCTGCCGCTCGAGTCGCCCGAGACCGCCAAGCGGAAGCTCATCGGGTTGACCTGAGACCCGCCTCCGATCACCGCCGCCCTGTACTGGACCGGCGGACC
>JANQGB010001272.1 GCA_028277545.1 Phycisphaerae bacterium
TCTCGCCAACGCCCGGCCAGCGTACTGGCCCCTGGTAATCCGCTACAGCGAAATCGCCGCCGCCAACAATCCCCGCTTGCTACAGGAAGCTGCCCGGGCCGCCTCCGCGGGAGCGCCGGGACCGGGCAGCGGAGTTCTGGATTACCTGCGGAGTGAGCCGCGATATGTGGTGCCAGAAGCCACTTTGACATCCGCAAGACGTCCACAACTGTCCCGATCCTCTGGTGCCGGCCCGATCGACAGCCTGCAACTGCCCCTGGACGGGCGATGGGCACTGGCCGACACGCCGCCAGGAATCGACGCCACCGGCCTCGCGGCTCAACTGCAGGACAGCGCCTCGATGCCCGCCGTCGAACTGATCGTCGGGCTGCAGCTTTCCCCCGCGGGGCAACCTGAGTTCATCGACCTGGTGGGTTCATTGGCCGGCCTCACCGGCACACTCGGCAATGCGCAGGCGCTGGAGGAGCGGCTGGGGAGAATCGGGCAGCGGCAGGCCCTGGAAGGCCTGATCGAGCAGCAGATACTGGGAGGTGACGACTCCAAGACGCTCGACGAAGTGCAAACCATGTCCCTGCTGACCGAGATCTGGACCATCAAAGGCGGCAGTGTCGGCAACATCGGCAGCACGGCTGACCTGGCGGCATTGATGCGCGGCCGCCGTACCGCGGTCCGCTTCCCTGATGTCAGTCGCCCCGGCGACGTGCTTGCGTCAATCCCGGTGGAGTACTTCTGCGGCCCCACTAACTGCTATGCGATCGCCTGGAGCATTGGCCGGCAGCGCAGCAACGCCACAATCGAGCCGCCCACCTTGTTACGGCTGTGTCCGACCAGCGATCTAAGCGCGGCCTGGCAGTCCAACGGATCCGACGCCGGGCTCGGAGAAAGCCTCTTCGCGAGTGTCTTCGGTCAGGCCGTCCCCGAAGGAATCCGGACGCGGTCCTCGGCCGAGTTCGGCTTCCAGATCGGCCTCGTGCTCGCTTTCGACGACCCGATGTGGCTCATACCCGGAGTCGAGGACCTCTCTTTCACCCAGC
Organism: Phycisphaerae bacterium; assembly: GCA_028277545.1. GTDB lineage: Bacteria > Planctomycetota > Phycisphaerae > UBA1845 > UBA1845 > JANQGB01. The sequence goes on from JANQGB010001272.1 coordinate 1,035, forward strand.
AGCGCAGCTACCTCAAACCCGCCGGCCAATTCGAGGCGTTGGAAGAGGAAAGGCTCTGGAGCACACTGCGTGAGTTGCGCGCCGGGCAGTACCGCTCCGACTATCTCCGCGTGCGAGTCCTCTCCGAGCCCGCACGCCTGGACGCCGATCTGACCGCCGAGGAACGCTGGGCCGCGGGGGCAATACTGCGGTTAGCGGCACCGACAGCCCCCGGGATTCCGCCTTGACAAGAGAGTATCGCTGGCGTTCAATCGCCTCTGGTCCGCTGAATCGGTGTGCGAAAGCCTGGGACTACGCAGCTTCTGAAACGCTCTTTACCAAGTAGCGGCCAAGCGGTACCCCAGACAACCACACCGACGGCTCGACGGAGCTGCTACACCATCGGCTGGTGGGAGGGGCACGTGGGCCGAGACTCGCGGATGATCGACCAGGTACGCAAGGGCGCGGGCGTGCTGGTTCGGGTCGTGCGGCAGTTCGCCCTCGGGTCTGCCCTGTCTGACTGCCCGGTACCGCAAGAAAACGTTAGAGACTAAGGTGATCCCATGCTGAGACGACTTCAACGCGCGTTAGTGTATTTTGGTCTGGCCGGCGCCTGCGCGATTCAGGGCTGTCTGGTCGAGGATCCCGACGTGCAACTGAGGGCCGGACTGTCGTTCGCCTCTGACCTGGCCACCTTTCTCCTGGAGAACGCGGCTGCCGGCCTGTGAGCCCCAGGACCGTCGCTCCACAGCAAGAAGGACACGTACCATGATCCGAAGAAACTGGCGTCGGCCCCTCATTTGCACGGTGCTGGCTGGTGGGGCACTGCTGGCAGGGCCGTGTGGCGTCACCACGCTGCAATGGAAGGACTTCCTGACTTCAACGCTCATCCGCACCGGTGTCAGCACGGTTAGCAGCGTCCTGGAAGCGGCGACGATCGATGAGGCCATCGAAGAGAGGTCGGGCGATTAGCGCGAGTGCCGCCTCGGGCCACCTGCGTCGATGGCGCACGGGCCGCCGGCAGCGTCGAGCCGCCGGGAGAGGCCTCTCGCTGAGTCTGAACTACACCATCGTCTGCAACGAGTTGCCGGACCAACGGTCTGGCTGCCGAGCCTGGGGGGGCGCTATGAGGAGGGACAAAGGGACATGACGGCTCCCATTTCCCGGCTAGGGATCGCTCTGCTCCTCGCCGTCAGCGCTGGGGCCGGGCAGGCAAGCGCTCAACCTCAGGCATCTCCGGAAGACATCGTCGATCTTAACGACGGCATTCGCGCCTATCTGCAAGGCCACTTCGAGCCCGACCCACCCATCTATTACGAAGAGGCGATCGAGCGCCTGACTGCTGTGCTGGAGCGGTCGCCAGATCATACGACGGCCCGCCTGTTTCGGGCATTGTCCTACGGGCAGATCGCCCTCATCCAGCGCGCCAAGAAGGACGAAGCTCGCGACGAAGCGGCAGAGCTGGATCAGAGTCGCCAGGTCCTGGACGACCCCACCAAGCGAGAGCGCCTGCTGGCCGATCGCGACAGGGTACACGCCCGGCTGGAAGAGCCCGAGCTGGACCCGGCCGAGAGGTTGCGGCTGGAGTCCGAGCGCACTGTAGTCAACCGAACGGTTGACTTCCTGGAACGGTACGAGTCGCTGGAGCCCGAGGAGCTCGAGAACGCCATCGTCCAGGCCAACGCCCGCGTAGGCGAGGCCGTAAGCCTGGAGCGGCAGAACTACGCTCACATGCTTGATGACGCCAGGTTACTGGTTGACTCGCTGGAGACGCCCGACACCGTGCTCGGCTTATTGCAGGTCATTGCTCTGACCAAGATTTCGCGACTCGACGAGATTCAAGCCTTCGACATCAAGCGGGGCGCACCGGGGGCGGCAACCGATGGCCTGTCGCCCAGCCGACTACGACGGGCGGCAGCCGCCAACCTGGAGAGTGCTGCCCGCGTGCTCGAAGGCCAGCTTGCCGGGCAGCCCATCAACGAAGAGACCATCCGCAGCCGCTTCTTCCTGGGTGTCATCCGGTTCCGGCAGGCGGTGCCCAGGCGCACGCCCGACGAGGATCCTGAGCACGACCTCGACCGGCTCGCCCAAGCCGAAGCGCTGATGGCTGAGCTCTCCGACTGGGAGGGGACCGATCGGCGTTGGCGCAGCTACGCAGAGCTCTACCTCGGCCTGATCAGCGCCGAACGCGGCGCCAACCTGTCGGACGCCGAGCAGCGACGCGCCAGTTTCGAGGCGGCACGCATCCACCTGGACCGGGCCGCCGACCTCGACCTGATCGAGCAAGAGGGGGCCGCACCGCGCTCCCAGAGTAACATCATTCCGTATATCGTGTGGCGACAGTTGGACCTCATCGAATCCTACGAGGAAGCGGAGCCCGCCCCGCGCTACCGTCACGACCTGAGGTTATCGGTCCAATGGGGCGCTCACTATGACACTAACGTCGTGTTATTGGGCGAAAGGACCGACCTGCCACGCGACATCCCTACCGAACGCGATTTCGGCTTCACTTTGGGAAGTGTAATTGACTATACTGTAGACTTGGGCACCTTGGACGACGACCTCAAAAGCTGGTCGCTCGGGTTGCAGGGGCGTGTCGGGCAAATCTGGCACGTCGAGATCGATGAGTTCGATGAGCAGAACTACGGAGGAAGCGCGGCACTGCAGTACGAGCTGTTGCCCGAGAAGGAAACCTTCGGGCCGGTACATCTTCGACTGCAGTATGACTACGACTACGCCCTGCTGGGGCGCAGTGCGTTCGTCGAGAGCCAGACACTGACACCCAACGTCCGCGTCTACGCGCTCAAGCGCCGGGCTACCACGGACCTGTTCTTCTCCTACTCGATCCGGGACTACCGCGAGCCTCTGTTCGACAAGCGGTTTAACCGGGACGGGGAGTACTACAGAATCGGACTCATGCAGAGCCTGCAACTGGTTGACCTGGGTGCCAGGTACGAATCGGCAGGGCTGCCGGCCTGGGGGCTGGCCTCCGACGATGGCATGCGCCAGGAGGATCCGGACTATCCCGCCCGGTACCTGCTGCCCTATATCGGACTGCGTTACGGCTGGGACTCGACCGAAGGCGACGAGTTCGATCAGAAGGCCTATACTCTTACGTGTGGGGCCCAGGCACCTCTGCCGTACGGACTGACCTTGGATGCCGCCGCGGATTTCGAGTGGCAGGAATACGCGCATGGAAGCCTGATCGATTACCACCGTCGTGGCCGGAGGGACTTTGTTCAGCGGTACAGCGTGGCCCTCTCTCGCACCTTCGTGCTGCGGGGCGGGACCCTGGCCAACCGTTACGAACTGGAAATGGACCGCGTGCTGCTGACTGTCCGGGCCCACGGCTCCTGGACCTTTGACGACAGCAATGTTGTAGACCGGCAAGGTGAGAGCATCTTTGAATACGACCGGGCCATTTACGGACTCAGCTTCGGGTTCACGTTCAACTAGCCTGTTGGCGAGGTGCCCCATGTACAGTCGCGTCATCCAGGTGGCGGCCATGCTCTGCTGTGCGGCCTGCTGTATGCCGGCGGCCGCCCAACAGGATGAGGAGCCGCACGTGGTGGTTACCGCCCTGGGTGGCGGCGGCGCGACGCACGGCCCCGACGGACGTCCTTTCCCTGCCGGAGAGTGGAACTACTATCAGGATGACTACGCGCTCCGGCCCGGCGCTGAGCCGGTGCTAACCGCCGCTGACGGCACGGCAGTACTGACCATGCCCGGTTATGAGACCACCCTGCTGCTCGGCAACAAGCAGGGGCCATCAGAACTGGAGATCAGCCAGTGGGCGGCCCGAGGCCGCGAACTGCCGCTGGCCGCAACTCTGCTGCGCGGAGAAGCCCTGGTGGTACGCAAGCCCGACGACCGTCGCTGGCTGGTGATCGCTGTGCGATACGGCGGCGTAGAAGGCTACGTGCGCGCCAGAGGCGCCACCTTCGTGGTTCGCGCCGACGACGATGGCGTGTTCTTCGCTGTCGCCCAGGGCGAGGTGCTGTTCTTCCCCGGCTCACCGACTGACCGGGCGGACGACCGCGAGGTGCGCACCGGGGAGTTCATACCGCCCGGACAGCGACTGCTGGCTAGCAAGAGACCATCGACACTGACCGCTGACGCGGAGTCGGTCCCGCGGGCCCTGAGCCGACTTGGTGACACGGTGCACAACTTCGCGTTGGCTAAAGGTACGCAGTGGATCGAACGCGCGGAACAAGGGGACCTGATCCCCGCTCGCCGGGCGGTGCGCGGTGTGGCCCGCGTGTTCGCCGAGGAGGTGGGCGTAGGCAGGGCGACGTTCGACCAGCCCAGGTCACCGGTAGTGGTCACGGCGCCGGCGGCGAATCTCGCACCCATGAACGTGGGGCTGCGCCCCGCGCCGGTCACGCAGAATCTGGCCTTGTCCCTGGCCCAGAGCACCGTACCGACCGAAGCGGTAGTGGGCCAGCGGTTGTTGCGCACGAGAATTATCGGGAATCCAGGCACTTCTGGAGGGATTCTGGCGAATCCGCGGGTCGAGCAACTGGTCCGCTTGCCAGGCAATTGAGAAGTCTTCTGGGGTGATCGAGTCCGCCGGGTGGAAGACAGGAGCGGAGTCGGTGGCTCGCGGCGCGGAGAAAGGGTGTTGGGGAGATGGGTAGAACCACCTGTTCGATTATCGTCGGTTGTCTGCTGATAGCCGGTTGCGGAGGCACCACGGGCGGGGGCGGTGGTGGCCGCGCGTCCGATATGACGGGACTGGACAACCTGGGCGATCCGACGGCGGACCAGGAGGCCGGGCAACTGCTCCCCGGCGAGTGCGTACCGCCCGATCCTCAGGGTCCGTTCAACCTCTTCCTGTCTTCCGACAGAACCCGCCTGATCCGCGGGGACGATAACGAGGGCGTTACAACCATCACGGCGGAAGCCTCCAGCCGAGCCGCCTTCGAATGGTCGGTCGACGCGCCTGAAGGGTTGGTCACTATGGGCCCGCCCGGTGACGTCCTGCGCTGCAACACGATTGTCGGCAGCCAGATCGAACTGACAGCTCTCGGCGACCCCGGCCCGGACGGTACCGGAGTACGCGTTTCGGTCACCTCGACGCAAGTGGCCACGGGGGTAACAGAAACCGAGACGATGACTATCGAGTTGGTTCGTCCGGAAGGTGCGCTTACCGTGGCCGCCTCGGCCGACAAGACGGAGGTGCCGCCGGGTGAGGCGGTCAGGCTCGTAGCCCGCGTCAGTGGCGGTGAGCCCTTCGCCGGCGGAGTCATCGGGCAGAATTGCGAGGGCAGCAGCAACACCTCGCCGCTCGATCCCGCCCCACCATATCAGGTCACCTGGCAGTTCAACGATACAGCACTGGAGACCGAAGAGGGCAGCACGCCGGAACTGCTGGTCCACTGCCTGACCGCGGACGACGATGTGACGCTGTCCGAGGCCACCTTCACGGCACCGATCGGTTCCGGCACAGTCTTCTTCACCGTGGAAGCCAGGGACGCAACCGGTAACCGGGTTACCGGATCTGTTACCGTGACGGTCGCCCCGGAGAAAGAACTCACCGTCGCCGAAGCGTCCAGCGAGAGCACCACGGTTGCCCCGGGCGACGCCGTTCTGCTGACGGCCAGAGGCACCGGAGGCGAGGCGCCGTACGAGATTCGCTTCATGGCCTCCGGCTCTGTCCCCGACGCCAACATCACCCGGGTCGAGGGCGGTGAGCAGCTCACCCGCGAACTGACCAGCGGCTGCTCCAACGTGGCGGAAGACGGTGAGTGCGTAGTTGAATACGCGGCCCCCGAAGACCAGGAAGGCAGCGAACTCATCACCGTCGAGATTACCGACCGCCTGGGAAGCACCAGTGCCGCCACCATCCCACTGATCCTGAGCTCGGAGACGGGCCTGCAGGTCGCCGGAATCAGCGACGACGTGCGGGTCGACCCGGCCGGGCAAACCACCATCACGGCTATCATCACCGGCGGGACTCCTCCGTACACGGTGGTCTTCGACAAACGCCTGGAGGGGTCCAATCTGACTGCCCCCGGTCTGGAGACCATAAGCAACTGTGGCGACACCCAGGCAGATGGCTTCAGGGACATCATGCCGGACCCCCAAGATCCGACGTCCGCGTCGGCATCTATCACCTACGTGGCTCCGCTGGCGCTGGACAGCGAGGTTGTCACTATCGTGGTATGCGACAACGTCGGCAACTCGGCCACCACGACCGTCCTGCTGGCCATCGACTCGGCTGAGGCACTGAGTGTCAGCGCCGCCGGCATCGGCTCCCGCGTCCAGCCCAACAGCACAACTCCGATAAGCGCAACCGTGGTTGGCGGCACGCCACCGTACACCGTCTGCTTCGCGGCCGAACACGGCACGCTGGCCCCCGGGGTGCCCGGGTGCGGCCCGATCGAGAGCCTGACCAATTGTACCTGCAACCTCGGCGCCGCCGGCGGGACGGGCTTCGACCTCGTGGAAGTCCAGCGAGACTATACGGCGCCGGCCTTCAAAACCGCGGAGAATGTCAGCGTTCGGGTGCGAGACGCAGTCGGCACCGAAGCTACCGACGCAGTCCTGCTCGAAGTCGCCTCAGACGCCGGAGGCGGTGGCGGCGGGGGTGGCGGCGGCGGAGCCGGCACTATCTCCCTGACCCTGAGCGTCAGTGATTCGACCCCCTGCCTCGGTGAGACAGTGACCCTAACCGCTACCACCACCGGTGGCAGCGGCGGCAACGTGTTCACCTGGGATATCCAGGGCGCGCCTCTGGCCGGCGAGTCGCTGGCGAGCGCAGGCAGTACCGCCACCTATACGGCCCCCTCCGCAACGT
>JANQGB010001343.1 GCA_028277545.1 Phycisphaerae bacterium
CGACGAATTCAGCCACGCTTTCTTGTGGGATGACGGCGTCATGACAGACTTGGGAACGCTCGGAGGCTCCAATAGCGTGGCTAACGCCTTGAATGATGCCGGGCAGATTGCTGGCTCCTCAGCCGACACGTCCGGCGAGACTCATGCCTTCTTCTGCGAGAATGGAAGGTTGATCGATCTGGGGACCTTGGGTGGATCGTATAGCGATGGAGAGGGGATAAACTCCCACGGAATGGTCGTGGGTAGAGCGAACACGACCCCGGACGTTTGGTCACCACATGCTTTCTTGTGGCAGAACGGCGTTATGACTGACCTCAATAACTTCCTCCCGCCGGCGTCGCCGTGGGAGCTAACTAGCGCCAACGATATCAGCGACGCCGGTCACATCATCGGGACCGGCTACCTCGACGGCGAGTTACGGGCCTTCTTGATGATCCCCGTTCCAGAACCCTCGACATTCCTGCTTGTCGTGACTGGTCTCCAACTCATGCTTGCGACTGGACGGCGCGACGTCTCGCGGCCCGTCAGGTCGTAGACGGTCAGCTCGTCGAAGAATTCTGACGCCCTTATCCATGTTGGGGAGACATCGCGCCCACTTCTGCGTGCCCGGAAAGCGGCTCGCTCTCCGTAAACTGGATTCTGGCCGTTAGGAGCGGGCGGCCGTCGGAGGCGATGGTCCAGGTCGCCGAAGAGGGCGTCATCGACCAGCGGTGGCCGGTTCACTCGTGTCTCCGGAGCATGGCGACCGTTATGTTCCTGGTAGACACTGATAGTCGTCGGCAAGGAGTGCCCGCTATGGACGGTCGCCAGGTTAAGGAACCTGGCAGATCGAGCCGGGTGCCCGGATCCGTCCCTCGCGGCCTGGGAGTCACGGCGCCCCTAATCTCAGAATTTCTTTGATTTTCCGCGTCAGATTCGGCGTCCGGATCGCGAATAGCTAATGGGCGATGCGTCCGGTGCGGCCTTATGCCGCCGCCCGACCAACCGGGCGCATCGCTCTTGTACCAAAGCGGGTTGTGCCCTACCAGCTTGGCCCCTTTCCTGCCTGACGTCGCCTCCTGCCTCACAAGTAACAACAACTCTACACACAAGAGCCTACCTCGCTTCGATTATCATGCACGGTGACGGAAGCCGCAGGAGGATGAAGCCTCACTCTAGCAGCCCACCCCATTGTGATAGGGATCGGTCTTGGTGTTGACGGCAGCGTGACACGATCGTCCAAGTCAGCAGCCCGCGTGCGGCCCCGAGTCCGTTCAGTGCATGGTAAGGTAACCCAAGTCGATGTGCGGCACTGGCCGCCGGAGGTAGGAACATGAGAGCGGTAAGAGTTGCGACCTGTATCTTGCTGGCCATGGGGACCTGTGCGACTCTGGCCAGGGCGTCAGCCCCGCCGGTCAGCGTCGAGTTCAACGGCGCAGTGCATCAGAATGTCGACAAAGGCGGGTCTGGTCACGACGATGTCCGGATCAAGGGGGTCACCAAGTCCCAGACTAGCGCGGTGCAGAGCCGGACATCGCACCTCGAGGTCCCCTTCCAGGACATCCCCTACACGAGCAGGCAGGGCACAGTGAAGCTCGACGGGGTCCAGATCACGCCCAGTATGAGCATGGAGCCTGAGGCCTGCTGCTTTGCCAGCGGGTACTGCCTGGATGAATGGCCCATCGAGTGCATCGAGTCTGGCGGGATGCCCATGGGGCCCGGCACTGATTGTGCCACCGTCGATTGCACCACCGCCGGGCTCGAGGCCTGCTGCTATCGGGGCGGGGCCTGTCTGGACACCGCTCCAGGCGTTTGCGTAGCTACCGGCGGGGCCCCCAAGGGGTCGGGAACTGACTGTGCCACCACGGTGTGCATGAGCATGGAGGCTGAAGCCTGCTGTTTTGATGCCGGCCACTGCTTGGAGGAATGGCCCATCGAGTGCATCGAGTCGGGTGGGATGCCCATGGGGCCCGGCACCGATTGCGTCACCGTAGACTGCACCACCGCCGGGCTTGAGGCCTGCTGCTATCGGGGTGGGGCCTGTTGGGACACTTTTCCGGGCACCTGCATTGCCACCGGCGGGACCCCCAAGGGGCCGGGAACGGACTGTGCCACCACGGTGTGCATGAGTACTGAGTCTGAGGCTTGCTGCTTTGCCAGCGGGTACTGCCTGGACGAATGGCCTATCGAATGCATCGAGTCTGGCGGGATGCCCATGGGGCCCGGCACCGATTGCTCCACGGTCGACTGCACCGCCGCCGGGCTCGAGGCCTGCTGCTATCGGGGCGGGGCCTGCCTGGATCTTACTCCGGGAATCTGCATAGCTACCGGCGGAACACCCAAGGGGGCGGGAACTGACTGCTCTACAACGGCCTGCATGAGTCCGGATTCCGAAGCCGTCTATGGCGAGAGCGGGGAGTGCTTGGAAGAGTCACCCATCGAGCACATCATCTCCGGCGTGGATAGCGGGAGTCGGGCGCCGTAGTGGCCGGCAGCTCGGTCACTGCGAACGGTCCGGCTACTTCTTCCTGGTCTGTGGCGGTCTACCTCGTGGCCGGAGGGTGGACTTCAGGCCCAGGCGGGCGGCTGTTCGCGCTTGCCAGGCTTTGGCACCGAACGGTGTTCCGCGGGTGACGGACTTGCGGATGGCCTCGAGTTCGGCGTCCGTCTCCGGGCGGTTGACCCGCCGCACCCAGTCCGGCGGACGCTCCAGCGGCCCGTCGCTCAGGTAGCTCGGCCGATCATGCCGGCGCCACCACCGCAGACTCGACCAAGGCCAGTCCTGGGCACGCTGCACTAGGCCGGCCCGCAGGGGATTGCGCTCGATGTAGCGAAGCACGGTGTACAGGTGCTCGTCCGCCTCGATGGGGAAGGATTTGTAGCGGTCCTGCCAAACGTGGCCGCTGCTGTTGTAGTGCCGGTGATAGCGCCGGACGTGGGCGGTGGTCAGCCACTGCATCCAGCGACTCAGGTCCCCGTCGTCGTGCGGCTGCAAGGCCAGGTGGAAGTGGTTGGGCATCAGGCAGTAGGCCAGCACGCGAATCGGCAGGCGCTGGCACGCTTCGTCAATAAGACGCAGAAAGGCCTCGCAGTCCTCCTCCTTGTGGAAGACGTCCGACCGGGCATTGCCACGGTTCAACACGTGATAGCAACCGTCCGAGACCGAGATGCGCGGAGGACGAGGCATTTCGCCAGCCTAGCGTGGTGCCCGACAGTTGTCAAAAAGTAGCCTGACCCCTTTTCTCTCACTCCTCGGGAAGGGCGGCCAGGGCTTCCAACGCCAGCCGCCGTGCGTCCCCCGAGCGGTCCAGAGACAGAATGCGCCGCCAGGCCTGGCGGGCCTTGGGGAATTGTCCCGTGACGGTCATCAGCTCCGCCCACTTGACGTTGACCGCCAGATCCTCGTCGTTGACGGTGAGGGCGACTTCGAGGATCTCGGCGGCTTCGGCAAAGGCCTGCCGGCTCAGGGCGTCGGCGGCGCGTTCGCAGAGGGCGCTGAGCTGCCGCTCCATGCCCGGGCCGGTGGCTGTTCGCCAGCGCATCCATAACAGCCACTGGGCTCCCAGCCATACGAACAATGCAAGGCTGACCGACAGCGTCGTTAACCAGGCGGGAATCGTGGCCGGCAGCAGTAGCAGACCCAGCAGCGCTACCTGGGCCAGAATCCCGAACAACGCTGCCGCCGCGAGGCCCAGCCATTCTCGGCGCAGCACGATCAGCCCGCTGCCCGGCACCGCCAGGTTCAAGACAATAGCCCATCCCTTGCGCATGGTCGTGTCCGCAGCTCCCGGCCCCCTCTGCCGGCCAAGCCAGGAGTATAACCCCACCGACCGACGGCGGCGCCCCGTAGCGCACCAGCTCAGGCCAGGAGTACCGCCGGC
>JANQGB010001345.1 GCA_028277545.1 Phycisphaerae bacterium
TGAGGTCACAAAGAAACGGATGACGATATTAATGCAATATTTTATCGGAGCTTTGCAGCATCGATTGAAATTAAATAACTCTTTTCCTTCTTCGCGGTAGCCCGCCAGGTTGAGGACTGTGGCCGGCACGTCCAGATCCACTGCCACGAGCTTGTTCACCGTCCCGGGCGCCACGTCCGGAGCGCGTACCACCAACGGCACGCGGATGGACTCCTCGTGGGGATGGGCCTTGAAGAATTTCTTGTGCTCGCCCCACAGGTCGCCGTTGTCGGAGGCGAAGATGATGACCGTGTTGTCAGCCAGGGCCTGGTTGCCGTCGACCGCGTCGACGACCGCCCCCACCAGCCGGTCCGCCGCCCGCAGGCAGCGCAACTGATCGCGATGGGTCTCGTCGGCGGTACGTCCCATGGAGAACTCGGCCGATTCCTCGTAGTACTCGGTGAAGCTCGGCTCTACGTACAGCTCCTGCATGTGACGGGGCTTGTCGCTAAGGTCGTCCTCGCCCCAGCCCCGCCCGCGGTACTCGAACCCCGCGAAGGCGTCTGCGTCTTCGGTGGCCGGGAAGGCGGGCCCGTGCGGGGCGAAGAGGCTGATCATCAGGAAGAAGGGCTGTTCGGCAATCTCGTCGTCGGCCAGAAAGGCCAGGGCAGCCTCTCTCTGAAAGTCAGTGAAGTAAGGCAGGCCGCCGTACTCCCGCTGGAAGCAGGCGAAGTCCGCCAGGTCCACGTCGGTGTCGGCATCGGAGTCAAACCTGCCGCAGAGGGAACCCACCGGTTCGCCCGGTCCGTAGGTGCAGCCGTGAATCCGCCGCGACTCGTATTCGCCCAGTTCGCCGTCCTGGTTGTAGTCGCCGGGCCGCGTGTACAGCGAGCGCACGTAGGACGACAGCGTGGCAGGAAAGCCCCGGGGCTCGATCTGCTGCATCAGGTTGTCCAGGACGGAGATGTCGTTGGGGAGCTGTACGTCGTTGGGCAACAGCAGGCCGGCGGCAGGCCAGGTGTTGCTGTCGTTGGCCCCGATGATTGTCTTGTAACCGCCGTGATATCCGCCGCCCTCGGTTACTCCGGTCAGGTAGCCCAGCCAGACACTCCAGCCCGGCGGCACGTAGCGCCTGGTGGGGATGTGGTCGCCGGCCTCGTCGTAACCTTCCAGCACGTTGTAGTCGTTGATGTACTTGCCGATCAGCGCCGTGCGGTATCCCTTGTCGAAGAGCAGCGTAGCCAGCGTCTGGCCGTCATGGAAGCGCAGGGCGCCGCCGTTGGGCCAACTGTTCTCTGTGCTGCCGGTGTGTTGGCAGTAGAAGCCGCCCGACGTTATCGAGGCCCGTGCCGGCCCGCAGATCGGTGAGGTGATGAATGCCTCGGTGAAGACCACGCCGTTCTGCATGAGCTTGGTGGCGACGTTGGGCATGACATCCTGGGGCATCTGCTCCGGCGCCACACCCGCCACCGTGTCCCAGCGCTGGTCGTCTGTCATGATGAAGATGATGTTCTGCGGCGGCCGGGACTGCTGAGCCTGCTGCTTTGCGGGCTCCGCGGCCCTCGAAACGTCTGCCTCTGTCGAGCTGGATTGTGCTGGCGCGATCTCCTGTGCGGTGGGCGGTGACGAAAGATCAGGCTGGGAGTGGTGTTGAGCCGCGCCGGCGGCCTGCGCCGCGCCGGCCAGCAGGCCGACCAGCCAGGGGAGCGCGAACCAGTGCCTGCGGCGGGAGCCCGCTCTCATTCCTTTCCCCTCCTCACCTCTCGGCCGTAGGGCCGACAACCGGCCGATCTGAGCCGGCAAGCGCTTCGGCCAACCGGGCGTGGATATAAGAGTACGCGATGCCGCCGCGGCCGGGGCGAAGACTGCTCTTTTGATGGTAACAATCGACTGTGGCCGATACAAGTCGTTTAGAGCATCCAGGCGGGCGGACGGTACTATCCTTGGCCGGCAGCGAGGCTATTCGTACCGCAGCACAGGTTCGACTGTGGCGAGTTGCGGTGGCGCAATCGTGTCCGGTACAGTGAGCTGCTGTGGCGAACGCTTTGCACGACGTTCTCGCCTGAGGGTAAGGGCAGGCTTATTGATGCGGATTCTTACGGTAGCGCCGGATTCGATTACAGTGTCGCGTGGCTGCGTTGCGTGGCGATCAGGCTGGGCGTTCGGCGGGCGGTGGATGAGATGGGGCAGTCGCCGCTTCTGCGCCGTGGTCAGCTTAATGCCGCTAGCGGTACTTGCGGCTCTGCGGCCGCTGGCGGCACTGC
>JANQGB010001363.1 GCA_028277545.1 Phycisphaerae bacterium
TGCTCTCCGACGAACTGAAGAGGGCCAACGAGGCGGTCGATCGGGAATTGGAGGCGGTTGCCGCCATCCAAAGATCCCTGCTTCCGGCCGAGTTGCCGGAGATTCCGACCATGGGACTGGCTGCCCACTACCAGACCTCACGCCGTGCCGGTGGCGATTACTACGATGTCTTCCCACTACCCGGCGACAAGTGGGGCATCCTGATCGCCGACGTCAGCGGACATGGCATCCCGGCTGCAGTGCTGATGGCTATAACGCACGCTCTCGCCCACACACACCCAGGTGCACCGTGCCCGCCAGCGACGTTGTTGAGCCGCCTGAACCGGGAACTGGTCCGACGCTATACGCGAAGCTCGGGAACGTTTGTCACCGCCTTCTACGGGGTCTACGATCCGGCCACTCGCCACTTGAGCTTCTCCAACGCTGGGCACAATCCGCCGCGACTCAAGCGTTGCGAGGACGGCAGCCTCACTACGCTGGACGGCGCGGCAGGTCTGCCGCTGGGCATCTCGCCCGACGAGGAGTACTCCGACCGGACCCACGCGCTGCGCCCCGGCGATCAGGTCCTGTTCTACACCGACGGGATCACCGAAGCGTTCAACCCGGCCGGTGAGATGTTTGATACCAGCCGGCTGGATCGCGTGCTGACCGATTGTCGAACAACCGCGACCTGCCTTATCGGGGCCGTTCTGGAGGCTGTCGATCGCTTTGCCGAGGGGCGGCCCGCGGACGACGATCGGACTCTGCTGGTCGCCAAGATCACGTAAGGCACGGCTCTTCGGCGGAAGAAGGGGGAGAGGCCTGCGGGATCAGTCGTTATTGGGCTCGGTCAGCTTCCAGGTCCGCAGAACTTCAGCAACGCTCCAAGCCTGGGCGGGGCAGCCACGCGGCGTGTGGGGTGGCTCCGCGTCGAAAATCTCGCTGATTGTTCCCAGGCACGAAGCCGAGAGGTGCTCGAGCATGAACTCGAGCTTGCGCCGGGCGCATTTCTTGGCCTGCGGCGTGAAGCCCTGCACCCGAAGATAAGCCTCGATATACGGCCCGATCAGCCAGGCCCACACCGTTCCATTGTGGTAGGCGCGATCCCGCTCGAAGGGCCCGCCGCGATACCGGGAGACGTAGCGGTAATCGTCTGGCGAGAGGGTGCGCAGCCCATACGGAGTCAGCAACTCGTCCGTCACCACGCCGAGGATCGCTTTGCGATGCTTGGGTGAGAGCGGTGACTGGGCGAGCGACACGGCGAAGATCTGGTTCGGACGAATCGCGGCGTCGTTGCCGTCGTCACGCACGCAGTCGTAGAGGCATTGTGCCTCCGGGTTCCAGAAGGTGCTGGTGAAGCTGCCGTGCAGTTGACGGATCATCGCCTGGCATTTGGCCGCCAGCTCCGGATCGTGGCGGGTGGAACGCTCGGCCACCAGGTGCAGAACGTGGTACCACAGGGCGTTCACCTCTACCGGACGACCGTTGCGCGGCGTGAAGACCTCGCCGTCGCACTTGGCGTCCATCCAGGTGATCTGGGTCTGA
>JANQGB010000022.1 GCA_028277545.1 Phycisphaerae bacterium
GCGCACGGATCATCGCCACCTGGGTGACGGTCGTCGCCGGGTGCGGGCTGATGGAGCGCACTGCGCCGGTCGCGCCTGCCGAGGGCAGTCACGGCGAGGTGAGCGGCTGGTGCGGGGCCAGTCTGATCCGCTGTCGACCGAAGGATGCCGAACTGAGGATTTGGCCTAAACCCGCCTGAGAGTGCCTTTTTTTGCGATTTTAGGCTTGCGGCGTTTCGGCAGGACCGATAAAATTCCGCCTCAACGCCCGGGTAGCTGGTGCGATTCGGGCAAGCGTCACGGTGTCACGGCCAATTGCACAAGGAGATTGACCTTATGGCCAAGAAAAAGAAAGCCAAGAAAAAGGCAGCGCGGAAGGCGGCCAAGAATCGCGAAGTGCTGGTCGTCGCCAGCAAGGTAAAGGCGTATATCCGCGGAATGGACATGAACACATCGGCCGACGCGGTCACGGCCTTGTCGGAGAAGGTCTACGCCATGCTCGACGACGCTGCCTGCCGCACACAGGCGAACGGCCGCAAGACTCTCAAGGCTCAGGACGTTTAACCGTATTAGCTTCGTCTCAACCAGAACTCAGGGGGCGAGTCAGTCCGCGGACGGCTCGCCCTTTTTCTCTGCGCCACGCGCGAAGATGCTGGCGGGGGCGGGTGTCACCGGGCGCCCACAGTCGGGGCAGCGGAGGCCGAGCGTGTAGGGCGTCCAGTCGCCGCCCGCGAAACGCACTTCCGCCCGGCGTGACTCGTTGCTTCCCGCGTTGAGGTACCGGAGTTGCACGTCCAACTCGCCGTGCTCGCTGCAATGGTACTGGTTGACGATGTACGCTTCCTCGCCGCACACGGCGCAAGGCTGCGGTCCCGGCGCTCCGGGTGCCTGGTAGGTGTCGCCGTAGTTGCACTTCCAGGTGACCGTCATTTGCTCCAGTGGTCTCTGAACCGCCAGGGGGGTCGAGTCGTCCTGCCAGATCCACCAGGCGAACCAGGCGACCAGGGCAACAGCTCCGGCCAGAGCCAGGCTGTACAAGCCGGTGCGGTGGTCGAGGTTGAAGTTGCCGAGTCTGTTCACCGGAGATTCAGCGGGCGCCAGAGCATAGGGTCGAAGGTCTGCCGGCACACCTCACGAGCGTTGGGTTACGGCAAGGGAAGTGGTCCGGTCCACCAGTATGTGCGGCTGTGGGCAAAACTGTAATGGGGCTCTTCAAGTTCGCAGAAGGTACAACTGGCCGCGGCACACCGCGGATAGAAGCTGGCGATCGGCTGCCTCATCAGTTCGGTGGTGCGCACCGACCTGACTGCGCCCCCCATGGTCAGCACGTTGATAGACACGCCATGTCGTTGCGTGAGCCACGGGCTGGTCATGTACTCCGCGCCGTCTGTCCACGGCAGTCTGCCGCGGTTTCTTGCCGGGGCCGAGATGACCGGGACGTAGGCGCCACCCAAGCCGCTGGTCAGATCAGGCCCCATGTCGGCCAGCAGCATGGTGTCCAGGGGCCGCTGGGGTTGATGCCGATCAACATGCGCCAAGTACGCGCCGGGGCTGGCCAGGATGACCTCGCTCATACCGTAGCTGGAA
>JANQGB010000003.1 GCA_028277545.1 Phycisphaerae bacterium
ATGGCAGTCTTCAGACACACCATGCGGGCTTGTGAGCGAGCGTGTTGTGTCGGTCAGAACCGTCGGAGTTCGCTCGTGGCTAAAGCCGGGCCACGAGAAGCCCGCTGGAAGCGGGCTCGCGCCGGTAGTCTGCGGCGAGAACCCGGCCTGAAGGCCGGGCCTAGCGCTGGCCAATACGAGTGTCTCGCTGGAAGCTGGCTGGGCGCTGGTAGTTGGCGGCAAGGACCCGGCTTGAAGTCCGGGCCTAGCGCTGGCCAATACGAGTGTCTCGCTGGAAGCCGGCTCGGCGCCGACTACCGGTGCCGAAGACTCGGCCTGAATGCCGGGCCAAGCGCGCATACGAAGGGAGCCGGGTTGGCGACAGGCGCGACGCTGAAGGTTGGTCCCATGCGTGAGGCGGGCCAGGGCATCCCGGGCGGACTTGCATTCGACTGGCAAGGACGCGGGGGCTACATGCGGGTTGAATCTAGTGTGTTGTGAAATGATGGCTATTATGCCGCCGCTGTTGAGCTGATACGCGATGGTTAGCGACCATATGTCTCGCCGCGAGTTTCTTCAGATTGGGGCACTCCTTCTGGCCGCAGGGGCGCCGTTGCTGTCGAGCCCGTCAAGGCGTCCTGGCCCTTCAATCGGCAACGCTGAGCAGCAGGGGGCTGTCTCGCGCGTTACCCCCGGTGGAACGCAAGAGCTTCTACTGACAAACCAGCGAAACGCCTGGCAGACCATGGGCGGCTGAGATCTTCGCGGAGTTCCTGTGCGGGCACTGGCTAAACCGATCAGAATACGTACGAACACCGCCGTCGCCGCGCCGGCGTTACCCGTTGCCAAGCCACGGCGGTATCCGTATTGGAGTTTCCCTCGCCCAGAGCCGAGAGATTCAGGAAGAAGGAAGATGAGCGCTAGTACTGGCCGGTGAACGCTGCCTGGAACAGAGCGAAGTCAGCCAGATCCACGGTTCCGCTGCTGTTCACATCGAAGCACTCGCAACCCGCGTCGAGACCGGCGCCGGGGCCGGTGAGGCAGCTCTCGAGATCTCCGTAGTCAGCCAGATCGACGTCGCCGTCCAGATCACAGTCGCCCTGGGGCTGAGCTCCGACCGACAGGGTCAGACTGGATATTTCGTATTCGATCTCCCACCAGAGACCAGCCGCCAGCGTCGGCAGGGTGAGCGTGTCGAACTGACCGGTATGGCTAGCGTAAGTCATTACCGTGAAACTGTCGCCCAGGCCAGGCTCGAAACCGTCGATCAGTTCGACCAGCAGTTCCCCGCCGAGTCCGGCCGTTCCGCTGTGGCCGATCTGATCATGCTCGGTTCCGGCGATCAGGCCTCCGATCTCTATTGCCAATACGCCGGCGTAGTCGACGTTCCCGCGACTCACGGCGGCCGGTCCGACGTAACCGGGGGCATCGGTGCCGTAGATGATCACGTTGTCCAGCGTGCCGAAACCCTTGACGTATCCGGTCAGCTCGATCTGTTCGCCGGCGGAGTTTCCGGCGATTGAGCCGTCGTTCAGCAGCGAGTTCGCCGGATCATCGGGTGTATCGATGACGCCAAAACCAGAGGCGTGCAGGACGGACGTGATACCGAATCCACCGGGGGCGATCAGCGTGCCGCCTTCGATACTGGTGGAGCCGTAGACGAAGACGGCACCTTGCTTGTTGAGCGTCACCTGGTGAGGGCCGACATCGAGCAGGCCGCCGATCTGCACTCCGCTGGTACTACTGATTTCGCCGAGCACAAGATCCCCAGTGGCGGTGACTGAGCCGGTGGTCAGGAACTTGCCGTTGACCGTGCCGAAGTCGCTGAAGTCAGCACCGAGCAGATTGAGGAGGTCGGCGTTGATTGTTCCGCCGCCCAGAGTTAAGCCGGAAATGTCGGCCACGGTGATCTCTTCTTCCGCCGTCACTGTGGTGCCAGGCTCGAGAACCAGCGAGTTGACATGACCGCTCCCGTAGTCGCTGGCGCCGACTAGAAGCGATCCCGGCATGGACCAACTCGTGCCGGAATCGTACAGGGCGACGGAGGTCGATGCGTCGCCGATGATGACCCCGCTCAATGCCCCGCTGTTCAAAATGTCAATTGCGCCGCCGGCAGCGTCAAGTATGCCAGAATCGAGCACCGAAACATTGCCGGTAATGCCGAGATCGGTCGTGTTGATCCTGGCGCCTTCGATTTCCACGCTGAAATCATCCCAGACTTTCATCGCCCCGGCGACGTGGAGTACTGCGCCGGTATCAACGCCGAGGACGCCAGCACCTTGCGGACCGAACGCGTCGCCTCCTGCAAAGAGAGCCCCGCCACACGTCCACTGAGTACCGTAACCGGAAAGCGTGACCTGGGCTGTCGCAGCCGCGCCGGCCGCAAGATAGGCGGTGTTGCTTGACAGAGTACCGCCACCGATGTCGAGCGTGCCCTCGCAGTTCAGGATCGTGCAGGCGGCGGTTCCATCGCTAGCCTCAAACTCTGCGCCCGGGAAGACGGTCAGCGTTGCACTGTCGAATGTACCCCCTTTGACCCTGACTAAGCCGCCGTCCCGAATGTCAACGTCGTTCAACTGCGCAGAGCCGTCCCACAAGGTGATGGAGCCGAGGTCCCAGACAGTCGTGTCTTGTCCCACCTCGAAATGTCCGTCGTAGATGTCTACGATCGCGCCGCCGCCCGCACCGGCGTCGTTTCCGCCGACATAGAGGTCGCCCTGCGTATGCCAGTTAGCCGAGTAGATGGAGCTGGGCATCAGATACACGTTAGCTGTGGAACCGGGCTCTGACGCCATGTAACAGTCGCCGTTGTTGGCGACCTCGCCAAACACGTGAATCTCGCCGCTACCGCTGTTGCCGACAGTCAGGACGCCGTTGCTGGTCCAGGTCCCCTTGATTTCAGCCGTACCGACTGCCTCGACGCCAAAACCCAGCGTCGCGGAACTGTTGATCAACTCGGCGGTGTCGCGGATGTTCAGCTCTCCGGTGCCGGCGGATCCGACCAAGGTCGGGTAGGCGCTGGTCCACGTGACCGGCCCCGTGTTGCTACGTCCAAACTTAAGACGTCCTTCGCTGCCAGCGGTTTGACCGATGATCAGCATTCCGTCCGCGTTGACGGTTCCGGGCGGTGCGCAGTGAGAATCCCACCCTCCGCTCAGGCTGAGAGTCGCTGGCACGCCAGGAGTGACGCCGATTATCGCGGCGGTTCTAAGGAATGTCCCCGAGCCGAGCAGCTCATACGTTACCGGATCGTCGCACGGCTCCACCGTTTGCACGGCCATGAAGAACTCGACGTTGCCGGTGTTCACTTTCAGCAACTTGTTCGTGATGACGGGTTGCGCGAGATACAGGTCAAAGTAGTCATCCTGATCGAAAACGGCGATATTTGCACTCGCCGGCGGCCCGCCGCTGGGCGTCCAGTTTTCCGGCTCGCTGAACCAGGCTTCACCTTCATATTGGGTCGGACCGCAATAGTGGTATTCGGTGGCGTGAACGGAGAGCAAGCATGTTCCCGGCGTCATAGCTACGCCGACCAGACCGAGCAGTGCTATCATGTTCCTTCTCATGGTCGTTTCTCTTCCTAATTCCTTCTTCCTTAACTTGCGTGATCAGACTCAAACTCGAAGCGTCTTTTCCAATCTCGCCCCGCAAACCGACTCGGGTCAGCTCTGCGATCGCAACCTGGCTGGCTACACTCAGCGCTCTGCGCAGGACCACGTCGCCGAGCTCACAAGGGTGTTCGAGCGGGATGCCCGAATCAGCCTTGGGAAATGAGGTTTTTCTGGTGAGGTCATTGGCTCTGGCGTGCGACAGGTGCTTGTCTGGGATGATGCGAATGCCGCCGTGGCCCGGCGAGCGTTTCGCGCTGCCAAGCCACGGCGGCACCCGTCTGGACGTCTCCGCCGCCTGCACCCAGGCGACGAAGAGAGAAGGAAGAGAAACGCTGCTACTGGGCGGTGAACGCCGCCTGGAACAGGGCGAAATCGGCCAGGTCCACGGTTCCACTGCTGTCTACATCGAAGCACTCGCAGCCCGAATCGAGTCCGACGCCGGGGCCGGTCAGGCAGCCTTCGAGGTGAGTGTAATCCGCCAGATCGACGTCGCCGTCCAGGTCACAGTCGCCCGAGGACTGCTCCTGGACAGACATCGTCAGGCTGGATGTCCCGTAGTCTATGTGCCAGAGGAGACCGGCCGGCAAGGCTGGCAGGGAGAGCGTGTCGAACTGGCCGGTATGGCTGCCGTAAGTGAGGATCGTGAAGCTGTCACCCAGTACGGGCTCGAAGCCGTCGACGAGCTCGACCGTCAGGTCCCCTCCGAGGCCGGCGGTTGCGCTGTGATTGATCTGATCGTGCTCGGTACCGGCATACAAGCCTCTGATCTCAACGACCAGTCGGCCTGCGTAGTCAACGCTCCCACGGTCTACGGCGGCGGGTCCGACGTTGCCAGGTGCGTCGGTGCCGGTGATGGTCACGTTGTCCAGCATGCCGAGCCCCTTGAGGTAGCCGGTCACCTCGATCCGCTCACTGGCGGAATTGCCGAGGATCGCTCCGTCGTTCAACAGCGCCATCGTCGGATCATCGGGTGTGTTGATGACTCCGAAGCCCTGGACATTGTCCGAACCCTCCAGCACCAGTCCGTTGGACGCGGCCAGCGTGCCGGGGGCCGCCGCGCTCCCCAGCCAGGTGATCGCGCCCAGGTCCGCCTCGTTGGAGTCCTCGATGGTGACGGTGTTGGCATTCAGTACCAAGTCGCCGTCGGTTAGGAAGCCTACCGGTGAAGCAGAGTCGCCGATGGAGAGATCGCCGTCAGCCTGGATCGTGGACCCAATCTGGGCTGCTATACGGGCGTGAACGCTGCCATTTCCAGAAATGCTGTTGCCGGTGGGCAGGGCGATGCCGTTGGGTACAACCAACGTGCCGCCGGCGATGGTCGTGGGGCCTCCAACAGAGAGCGTCCCCTGTTTATTGAGCGTCACATGATGCTGGCCGACGTTCAGTTCGCCGCCGATCTGCACTGCAGTGTAACTGTCGATATCGCCGACGGTGAGGGTCCCCGTGGCGGTAACCGAGCCTGACGTGAGG
>JANQGB010000120.1 GCA_028277545.1 Phycisphaerae bacterium
GCCAGCTTGACGGTTCCGAACACGCCAAAGGTGTCCAGGCGCCGTTCGATCTGTTGGAGGACCACCTCCGGGTGCTGGCGGAGAGCGGGGTCGAGAATGCCCACTATCTGGATGCAGGCCCCCCGGAAGTCGAAGACCTCCTCCGCGTACCTCCGCTTGATCCAGAAGACACCGTACTCCGCCGGCTGTGGCACCAGTCCGCCCGGCGGGAGCAGGTAGACGAACTCGCTGGAGATGGCCGTGCCCACGATCAGCAACTCGATACGCCGATTGTTGACCGTCAGCCGCAACAGGTCGCCGACGGTCAGCCTGCGGGCCCGGGCGAAGTCCTCACTGACGATGACTTCCTCGGAGCGCTGATCTGTGAAGTAGCCGCCCTGGCGGATGACGATGTCATCGATTACGGGCTGCCGACGATCGGGAAGAGAGATGACCAGTCCACCCAGCGGTTTGGCCACCTCCGGAACGTCAACCAGGGCGGAAAACTGAATGCGGCTGCGCAGGTCGGCGACTCCGGGAACGTCTCGTAACGCTTCCACTTCCACCAGCGGGGCCTTCTTGAGGTCCACTGAGAAGTCCGCCATTCGGCATCGGGCGTAGTACGCAGCGCGGCTCTGCTCCAGGTTGCGATAGGCGGTCAGCATGCTGACATACGACATGACGCCTACGGCCGTGATGAGCGCAATGGCGGTGAGCACGCCGCGGCTGCTGAACAGCTCGCGCAGCAACACGCGGTTCAGCGTCGATATGAAAGGCACGCCCCTCGTCACCAGGTGATCTCCTCGACCGATACCGGCGACTGGTTCACTTCCATACGGTCCACCACGCCGCTGGAGATGTGTACTATCCTGTGGGCCATACGGCTGATGGGCACGTTGTGAGTGATCACCACAATGGTCGTAGCCAGTTCTCGATTCAGCCGTCCCAACAGTTGGAGCACCACTTTGCCGGTGCGGGAATCCAGTGCGCCGGTCGGTTCGTCGCAGAACAGAATCTTGGGGTTCTTGGCGATTGCCCGGGCGATGGCCACGCGCTGCTGCTCGCCGCCGGACATTTGCGAAGGAAAGTGATCCATGCGCGGGGCGAGCCCGACCAGGCGCAGGGCATCGGCCGGATCCATCGGATCGTCTGCAATGTCCGTGGCCACGCGCACGTTTTCCAGGGCGGTAGCGGTCGGAACCAGATTGTAGAACTGGAAGACGAATCCCAGCGAGGTGCGTCGGAAGCTGGTCAACTCCGCATCGTCCAGCCTGGCCAGGTCGGTATTCCCGAATAGCACCTGGCCGCTGGTCGGTCGGTCCATGCCGCCGGCGATGTTGAGCAGCGTGGTCTTGCCAGATCCCGACGCCCCTACAACTACTGTTATTTCACCCTCCCGGATTTCAAGATCGACACCGCGCAGGACCTCAGTCTGCACCTCGCCTACCTGATAGGTCCTGGAGATGCCGATGAGCCGCAGAACCGCGGTGCTGTGCGCCTGGTCGCTGTCACTCACTGTACGCCTCCCTGCGCCGGCTTGTCCCCATACGAACATACGCCAGCGGGCGGGGCGCCGCAATGCGCAGCCCGCCGTCAGAGAAGCGGGCTTAGCAGTCGGGCGATAGTCTGGAAGACCTTTCGGGCAACCGGGCGCCGTTGCCATTGCTCGGCGCACAGACGGACGGAGTTCTCGATGTATGCCCGCTGCTTGGCCCGCAGGGCCTGGGTGACCAGCGAACCGTAAAGCAGCATGTTGATCTCGAAGTTGAGGGCGAAGGAGCGGATGTCGAAGTTGCTCGATCCCACGAAGGCGATGGCGTCGTCTATGCTCATGGCCTTGGTGTGCAGCAGGCCATCGGTGTGCAGGTAGACCTCGACGCCGGCCTCGAGTAACTCGGTGTAGTACGACTCACCGGCGGCGCCGACCAGCACCATGTTGCTCCGCCGCGGTACAATCAACTCGACCCGTACGCCGCGAAGCACGGCCGTCTGCATGGCCTGCAGAAACGCGTCGTCCGGTACGAAGTAGGCGGTGGTTATGGTGACCCGTTGGTGTGCGGCATGCAGGGCGGCCACCACCAGGCGCTGGTAGTTCTCCGTCGGATAGTTCGGGCCGCTGGGCAACGCCTGGACCGGGATGTTGCCCGTCTCGCGGGGCGTGGGGAAGATGTCTGCTGATTCCAGCACCACGCCGGTCTCGGAGTACCAGTCTTCCAGGAAGACCACCTGCAGCTCCAGTACCACCGGCCCGGTGAGTCGGACCATCAGGTCGCGCCATACCAGGTGTTTGTGGCCGTAACCGGCATCCACGCAGTTCTGAGAGCCAGCATACGCAATGTGCCCGTCGATGATCGCTATCTTGCGGTGGTTACGCAGGTCCATCCTGGCCACACTGCGACGGAACAGCCCTACCGGAAGCACCTCGTGCACCTCGACGCCACTCTTCATCATGCGTGGTGCCAGCTTGTGCAGCATGGGCCTCGAGCCCACGGCGTCGACCAGAACGCGGCAGCTCACGCCGCGTTCGATCGCCCGGGTCAGCGCGTCGGCCACGCGCCGGCCGGTGTCGTCGTCGGCGAAGATGTAGAACAGCAGGTGGACGTGATGTTGGGCCGCATCGATGTCCGCCACCAGTCGGTCGATGACTTTCTGCGGCTGGGAGATCATCTCCGCGTCGTTGCCGCCCAGGATGGGCATGTAGCCCAGGCGCTGGGCCAGCGTCACGGCTGCTGTCGCCTCCGAACCGACTTCCGGATGGACGATGTGAGGATGGGCCTTGAAGCGCTGGCCGAGGTCGGCAATCTCCTGCAGCAACCGGGCATGGCGGACCGTGCGGCGCCGCGGCAAGCGATTGCTGCCTATCAGCAGGTACAGGGCCAGCCCCACCCAGGGCAGGAAGAAGATGACCAGCAGCCAGGCCGTTGCCGCGATCGGCTGCCGGCGGCGCATCACCACCGCCAGCATGGCCAGCCGGATGGCCCACTCACTGACATAGAATGCCACGGACCAGGTGATCATCGTTTGGTTCTGCCGCGACGCTCTGGCGGTCTCTGCACCAGATTGAGCCGGTCAATCACTTCTCCGCCGGGGCGTCGCGAAGCAAGCCAAATCTCTCGTACAGCCACAGCGATGTCCAGGGGCTCGCCGGACCGTCCCGTCGTTTGAGCGTAGCGACCTCCAGGTTCGTTGCCCCGACGTCTGCGGGCGACTCGTCGGGCGGCTGGGCCTGTGCCCGGTACTCGGCCAGGGGGTTCATCAGCCCGAGCACCAGATCAGCATCCTGCTCGAGCTTCGCGGCTCGTAGCGCAGCAAGGGTGGGGCGGCGGGCTGCGAGAGCCCGCTTAACCTCCTGATGTGGGAACGGCCGGTTCTGCGGAACGCTCGACGCGCGGTCGGCGGGCCGCATGTCGAAGCGGGCGCTGGCCACCACCGGGACGGACAGCTCCACCGCCAGCGTCTTGAGCTGAGCGACGACGGCGGCTGCGTCGTTCTCTTGCTGGCTCTGCTCGCGGTGAGAGCCAGGCACCCGCTGGAGATGGTCCAGCAGAACCGCGCCAACCTGGCGGCGATCGGCCAGACTGCGGGCGTGTGCTGACAGCTCGAAAGCCGTCCACGAAGGGCGATAGGCCAACAGCAATCGGCTCTCCAAAGTATGCAGCTCGGCTCTGGCCGCGTCCAGTGTCTCCGCTGAAGGCCAGTGCTCGCGACTGCTGGAATCTCGCAGGAAATCACGTACGTCGTTGGCCGGCCACCAATTGGACTCGTCCGCGTGGTCGGTGGTCAGCAAGGCCAAGAGCCGGTGGAAGACGCGCAACTCCGGCTCCTTGTCGAGGTACAGCACCAGCGTTTCGTCCGTCGCTGCCCCACTCCCCTGGCGAAGCCAATTCAGAAGCAGGTTCACCAGGAAGGTGGTCTTGCCATGCCCGGCGCCGCCGGCCACGACGGTCAGGTCGCCAGGGGCGAACCACACCGGCAACCTGTCGAGGGTCTGCCAGCCGGAAGATCGTCGAGCGGGGAGCCTGCCCGTTTCCTTCGCGAGTCGGCTCACCGAGAACGGTCTCGGTGAGGCGATCGTCCGGCTCTGAAGACTGGCGAGTTCAGCAGTCAGAGTCTGGAGAACGTCAGAGACGCTCTCGTGATTCTCGAGGGCCTCGCTGGCCTCCCGCAGCACCCGTCGCAGGTCCACTTCAGTCTGCTGGCGACGGCGTCTGCCAGCCTGATCTTCGGCCAGCTCCGCCAGCGTCTTGCGCGCGTATCCCGTGCGCTCGGCGGTTAGCTCCCAGAGGTCCTCGCGGTCTCGGGCGTCGCGCAGTTGGGCGCCGTATTCCAGCAGGCTTTCGAGGGCGGCGTCCT
>JANQGB010000158.1 GCA_028277545.1 Phycisphaerae bacterium
TCACACAGTTGGCCCGGGCATGGCTCGGTACCGCTCTGACATGAACCCGTCTCGCAGGTTTCCTCTCCGTTGCAGAAGTCGCCGTCGTCGCACTCCTCATCCTCGAGGCAGTCCACGCAGACGTTGTCGCCTTCGTCACACATCTGGCCGGAGCAGGGGGCGGCACCGTCGAAACAACGGCCCTCAACACAGAACTCCTCGCCGTCGCAGTAGTCCCCATTGTCGCAGTCCGCGTCGGTGATGCACAGGACGCACTCGTCTTCGTTCTCGTCGCAAAGTTCGCCCGGGAGGCAGGGATACGCGCCGCCGATACACACGCCTGCAGCACAGGTCGCCTGCCCGGTGCAATAGTTGCCATCGTCGCAATCCTCGTCGACGGTGCACTCCCCGGTGACACTGCGAAGGACGCTCAGGTCCTGCGATGCCGCTCCGGCGCTCCAGATGTTGGGTGACCCAAAAGTGCTGGACTGTCCGTCGAAATACCCTGACTGCGGCGTAATTCCTGGCCCCGGATCCTCCTCGAGTTTGCACACCTCCTGGTTGTTGACGCCACTGAGAGGTTGAATTCCCTCGCCGGCAGGTCCGAAAACGTTGCCGCCTGCGGCATTCGCGATGGTCAGTTGCCAGTTGCGGTTGTTGACGTGAAAGTTGGATGCGGTGATGTAGGTGCCGCTGGCCGAGTCGGCGGCCTGCACGTTGATCCACCAGTTGCCCAGTGACGGATCATAAGTGTCGGCGGTGTCACCCCATTGCTCCGACACAGTAAGAATGGTTCCACTTCGCAGGTCAGACCAGACCGCATGGTCGGTCAAG
Organism: Phycisphaerae bacterium; assembly: GCA_028277545.1. GTDB lineage: Bacteria > Planctomycetota > Phycisphaerae > UBA1845 > UBA1845 > JANQGB01. Next base: position 814 of record JANQGB010000158.1, read on the forward strand.
GTGAGAGTGGCCACCTGCGCGTCGCTGTCGCTCATAGTCAACGTCCACCCGCGCATGTCCAGGTGATCAGTTATGACCACCAACTCGAACCAGTCGCCACCATTGCCTTCGACGCGGCCCCAGAACGTGTCGGACGCCGAGTCTTCCAGGAACTGGTTGTTACCGACAGCGTTGTATTCGTTGAGGATGACGTCGGCCGCGTGTAGACCCTGGGCGCAGGTCAGCAGCGCCACAATGAGGAACCCGATTTTGGACTGCACGCTCATGCTCCTTAGGCCTGCGGCCCGGTTGGCACGTCGCGGCTGGTCACGCTTGGTGGCCCCGAACCAGGGGCGGATGAGTAACAGACCTGCTCCGGTATCGACGCAGCCACCCCCATGTCGGTATGCCCGGCTTCCGACCCTCACGACCGTCAATCCGCTCTGGCGAATCTCCGTAAGTCATTGTATCGCAACCGTCCCGCGGTTATCAACCTGTCCTGGCGTGCAAGGTAATTTCGAGTTTCAGGACTGCTTCATGCCTGCCCGGAGAGGGGGATAATCTGAACATCTCGGTAGTTTAGGCCTGCGGTCAGTCGTATAACTGGAGCCCTTATCGGGCGAGAGCATGCCAGCGAATCTTACGCGTAGTTCCGGTCTACGAGCTTTTTCTAGGCGCGAGCATCCACCGGATGGCCTGTTCGGGTGGGGGAGCAGTTGCGCGGCGTGCAGCAGCGACCTTAGTACCGACTCGATCACGCCGCACTACCGACCGGCGCCCGGCCGCACGGCCACCGTTTCGTGTGTGGGCGTGACATGGTTTCCGCTACCGGAGTCGATTGTGGGGGACGGCGCGATCCATGGCCGGGGTGCCGCGTGAGATAGCGACGAGACGGCGGTCGGCCTGGCGCCTGGGGATTCCCCCGCTCCGCTGTAAGAAGTTGTCGCAGCACGCGTGACGGCCGTTGACGACCTACGACGCTTGTAGTACGCTTCCTCCTATATTTGTAGTAGGATTTGTGGAGTCGGCGAATATCCCATGGCCCGTCGCGAATCAGATTTAGGCGCTGCGGAACTCGAGGTGCTGCGAACGCTCTGGGACCTGGGGCCCGCGTCGGTACGGGAGGTGATGAACCACCTCCACGAGCGCGGTCGGCGCGTGGCCTACACCACGGTGCTGACCTACCTCACCCGGCTCGAGCAGAAAGGATTCGTTCGGAGCGACAAGTCCGAATTGGCCTACGTGTACCGAGCCAAGGTTTCGCGGCAGCGGATAACCCGTTCGAGGGTCAAGACGCTGCTTCAGCAGTTGTACGACGGCGCGGCCGGTCCATTAGTGTTGGAGCTGATTCGCTCCGAGAAGCTCACTTCTGACGAACTCGGAGAGCTTCACGACTTGATCGATCGGTTGGACGAGAAGCGAGGGAAGACCACGGACCTGTAACGGGGAGGCGGCAATGGACTCCTGGGCCCCCTGGCTGACGGATCTGCTGTGGCGTAACGCCCTGGCGGCCATCCCGCTGGCGGTCCTGGTAGCCGCAGTCTGCCGCTGGTCGCGTTGCCGACCTGCCACTCGACACGCGCTATGGCTGGCCCTGTTGGTGTGGCTGGTAATTCCGCCCATTCTGCCCCGGCCTGATTGGACTGCTGCGACTGAGGTCGCCGTCGAAGCGGAGACGCCGGCCGATGCGCACAGCGCGCCGCCAGCCGGTGCCGCCAGCCCGGACGAGGACGCGCTTGTCTCGCAGCCGGAATCCGGCCGGGACTCGCCTGGCACATCGCACGCTCGCTCTACAGCGCCGGCAGCCCGTACCGGCGGCGATGCGGCAGCGCCTACGGTTGCGCGAGCGCCCGGCAGTTGGTACTACAATCGCAACAGAACGCCTGCCCGTGCTGAGGCTTCGGTGCCGGACCGGCTCGCCCCGGCACCGGACCCAGCGCGGCTGGCTCCACCTGCAGAGA
>JANQGB010000224.1 GCA_028277545.1 Phycisphaerae bacterium
TCACGCGAACGACGTCGGCCAGATCAGTGATGGGCGACTCGGAATTGTCGTCTTCGTGTTCCCGCACGTCAGCTACTCCTCGCTGGGCCCGCAGGGGACCCACTCCCGACAGTTTCGTCTGCCGCCGCCAGGCAGAGCAGGCACGCTGTGACCGCCGCAGTCAGTTTCACTTTAGTTACCCTCCTCTGAAATGCCACTCATAGCCACTGCGGTATGGGCAAAACACCCCATTTCAGTGCACATATCCAGTGTAGCCACACGACGTACAGCCCGCCGGCACGGGGTCGAATCCCTGAGTTGACATGCTAAGGCACACTGTGTACCGTTAAGTCACCGCTGTATGATCGAGCATCCGGTCGGGGATCGGATCATCGCGAGCACAACTATCTGTTGCAGGAGGGGTTATGTGCGTCCGTGAAGAATCCCCGTCACCACTTGACACCCTAACGAACACCGAATATACTGTATCACAGATCGGCGTGGGGACGCCGATGCCTGCCAAGGCTCGCCGGCCAGAGGCCACGGAATCGTGCGTCATGGATGACGCCTGGTCGGCCGAGCTACTCGGGGGAAAGCCCGGCATGATCCAGTTTCCGCTACCGTTGCAGAGCGAGCGCGAGGCAGTCTTGGAGGAGGCGTGGCGACTGCTTTGCACTAACCCGACTTCTTTCGTCGTCGCTTACCTCCCCGTTCTTGCTCGGCACGCTCAGCCCGTTGAGCAGCCGTCTCAAGCTCCGCGGCAGCCTGCTCAGGGGTCGATACGACTGCACTCTGCGTGATCTGTTCGAGCCAGTGAGCCGCGTCTGACGGGTCACCTGCCATAAGGCGATCGCGCATGGCAGGCGGTATGAAGCGCAGCACTTCGATGGCCGCCACTATGGCTCGCCACTTGAGCAAGCCGGTCTGCTCGCAGAACTCGTCGAATCGCTTCACAGCATCGACGGGAATCGTTTGGCTGAAATTTGTCTTTTCCACAAACATAGTGTGCGTGATGGGTTATGCTGTTTCAAACCCGTATTTACCGTGTTTTACTGGCAAATACTGTTGACTGCTGGTGCGAGCGCGTGTACGGTTCTGGTGTCTTCTGAGCTTCGTCGCCGACCCGCGGCGGCAGGAAACACGAGGCGATTCGATGCGTGAGAGCAAAGCAGCAGTCAACTTGTCGATCAGCGTCCCGCGGTGGATGCGGGATTTCATCGACAAGAGGACAGCGGAGCACCCGACAACGCAGTCGCGATCCAGCACGATCGTCGAGCTGCTGATGCAGGTGCCCGATGTGCAGCAGGCGGCCCCCAGCGGTCGCCGGCGCAAGGCAACGTAGGTTTCTCTCCCCTCCGGCACGGTTGGGGCACGGCGGCTACTCAAACTGGAAGGGTACGACCGCCCACCCAGCGGTCGGGCGTCATTGAGGATGCCGCCGCCCCGGCCAGCCGCTGTGGCTCTGTAAGTAACTGTACTCGCCAGGGAAGGCCCGACAATGGTTGATCCAGAACACCGTGCGAGGCGAATCAACCACCGACTGCGAGCCATCAACCACCGACCAGGAAAATGGTCGGACGGTGGTTTATTCCCAGCGGCTGCCTGGTTTTTCCAACGGAGAGCGGGCCGACGTGCTGGCCCTGAGCCCCGCCAAAGCGTCACAAGCCACGAATCCCATGCTGGACAAGGCGGCCCTGTTCTGGATGGAGGACGCGGCCAAGTTCATGCTCATGCTTCTGGACCGCGTACAGAACCCCAGTGTGGCCATGATCGAGACCTGGCGAAAACGCGGCGAGCGCCAGGGCATGTCGGCACAAGAACTGGAACGGCGGATCGCGGTGGCTACCGGTCGAGCCGACCGCTCCACCGTATTCCCCGGCAACGGTCGCAAGCGATGAGCCTTCCTGGACAGCCCGACTGCGGCGGCGGTTGCCCGATCCGTCGTCGCGCCGGGCACTGGAGGTAGTGCTATGGTCATCATCCCACGAGAAACCACAGGCACCGGTCGGGTACACGAGGCGCCGCGCAGCCTGGAAGAGAAGCTGGCCCAGGTCCGGATGGACCAGGCCATCCGAATGAACCGGGTCCGCGCCGCGCGGGCGAAGCTGCTGGCCGGCACGCTGGACTTGGCTTTCAAAGTGGAAGCTGCCGCGGTGCGGATGCTGGAGCGGGTGCGGTGAACCCCTACGAGCAACCGACAATCCGTTCGCTCGTCGTGCCCGTACGGGTGGCGGCCATGTGGCTGGACCTGGGCGAAAAAGAGGTCCGCCGGAAGGTCAAGCATGGCGAGCTCGTCGGCGTCACCACCGCCGGCGGCAAGAAGATCAGCGTGTCAGTCATTTCGATTCTTCGGCTCCTGGGAGCCCTGGAATCGGAAGTGTGTTCAGTCGTTGGCGCGTTGCTGGATCAGGCATCGCATAATGGTTCGCCGTCGTCTGAATCGACGCATGGCCCAAGAGGGCCTGGGCGTCCTTCAAAGAGGCCCCTGCCTTCAACAGGCGTGAAGTTGCAACTGCGCGGAGATCGCGAAAGTAAAGCCCGTCAAGGCCAGCGATCTTCACGGCGCGCTTCCACCAGTCCTTCTCGTTATTCTGCCGAGCAACGCCGGAGAGCAGCGGCTGATCGGGAGGCCATCCTTGCAGCTTCGCGGCGAGCACGGAAGCAAGTGGGCCTGGAATAGGGACGACGTTCTGCTTGCCGGTCTTGGGCCGGATGAATCGAATGGTCTGTTCGTCGAGGTCAAGGTTGTGAGGGCGCAACTGGCAGATCTTGCTGCGGTCCAAGCCGGTGCTCATGGCGAGCCAGACCGCGATTCGTCGGTCGTCGGTGTCCAGTGCGGCCACCAAACGCGTCAAGTCTTCGTCGGAGACTACCGGGCGTTCTCGCCGGTCTCCACCCTTCGGAGTGGTCGTTGCCCCGTCTACCGGGTTACGGGTCGCGTAGTGTCGGTCTTCGTGCGCGGCCCAGCGGAAGAAGGCGTGCAGATAGGCCAGGTGCTTCCTGACGGTGGCCGGGCGGCTGACCTTGAGTCTTGCAGCAATGAGGCTGTCGATATGCGTGCTGGTGATGTCGCAGACGTCCAGGTCGCCGGTCACCGAATGCAACATAGCCAGGGCCGTGCGGTAGTCGCCTTGGGTGCCCCGAGCCAAGGCGGAGCACGCGGCCAGGAACTCGGTCATCGCGTCGAGGAGCGGCACAGGGACAACGTCGCCGAGCTGCCTGAGGTCGAGCCGGGCGTTGTACTGCCGGACCCATCGCCGGGCGTCCACCTGCTTCAGGAAGTGCTTGGTGCGGTTGATCCGGGAGCCGTCTTGCTGGTAATCGTAGAACCGTGCATAGTAACCGGGGAGCGAGTTGCCGCGCTGCGCCATTTTGCCGGTGCCGTTCGGCAGCCACGCCTTTCGTCGCCTACCCATGAGGGGCCCCTCCAGAGCGTGGCCCTATTTTATAGCGCAAGTATGCGTCAAGCAACTTGCAGGGCGACGGATTTTCGAAGAAAACTATGGTCGCTAAGCACTTGTGTCAGATGTGGTTACCAGCGATTGCGCGAGCCCGGAGTCGAACCGGGACACCTTTCGGTACAGGAACCTAAATCCTGCGCGTCTGCCAATTCCGCCACTCGCGCTGCTAATCGGTGGTCCGCCACAGGTGTCGGCGAACGCATAGCTTTTACTCTCTGGGCCGCCAGGCTGCAACACTCTGGGCCCTTGGCGCGGCCTCTGTCGGTCGGCCGCCATCCGCGCCGGTTGCCGCTCGCTGCCTGCGCCGGACACCCACCGCTATTGATTGAATGCTGGTGGCTGACGTCGCCGTAGTGTCACGCCACCGCCGTGATTCGCCTACCCGCCGTGGGTAAACTCGCCCAGTCGATCCATCGACTTGCGCAGGGAATCGAGTGCCCGCTTGGTCAGGGCGACTACTGCCCCCTCGGTCTTGTCCAGCTCCTGGGCCACGTCGCCGACCGACATGCCTTGCAGAAACCGCAGTTGAATCACCTGGCGATGCAACTCGCTGAGGCGCGACACGCAGGCCAGCAGGGCGCCAACGGCCTCGTCCTTGCGCGCCGCCTGGCTGGGCGTGCCACTGTCGGCGTAGATGAAATCCAGCAGATTCCAGTACGAATCCGTAGGAGCGACGGCCGCAACCGGCATCTCCCGGGCGATGTTGCGCACCTGACGGTAGGCAGCCCGCCGGACGTCAATCAGCTTATTGTCCAGGATGGTCGAGACCCAGCCAAGGAACGAACCGTCTCCGCGATCCTCGAACCGGTCTATTTCCCGGATAACCTGCAAGTACACCTGCTGGAGGATGTCCTCGGGTTCGAAGCGGTTCCGCAAGGCCGGGTCCATTCGGGCTTCCGCCCGGGTCCGCAGCGCCGGGTGGTAGGTCGCCAGGAGTTTGGAAACCGCTAGCTGATCGCCCGTGGCCGCCGCGTCAACCCACGACTGTATTTGGCTCTGCTCTGACATAAGGTCCAGGTCGGACGGGAAGGGGCTTCGTCGCACGCCGGATTTTCGCTAGCCCCCTATCACCTGCCGAACTCACTGCCTCGACGCACCAAAGCGCCATCATACCAGGATCGGATCACGGGACGAAGCACGATTGCTACGATCACCGGATTTGCCTAACATCGGTGAGTCTGTCGCCTTACGGAACCAGAAAGCGGCGAGTAGCCCGGCATGGTACGACACTCGCGGGAGCCCGACGCCCAGCCCGACGATCGCATCGCCTCGCTGGTCAACGAGTATTTCGACCGCCGAGAAGCGGGCGAGTCACTCACCCCCGCCAGCTTTGCGGCAGAGCATCCCCAACTCGCAAATGAGCTTCAGCCCTATCTGGAGGGACTGGCCCTGCTGGACCAGATTCGCAGCACCACCGGCGGCGGCTCGGTGCCGGCAACTGCCGTCCAGTCACCAGAACTGCCCCAGATCGACGGGTACGAACTGCTCGAGGAGATTGGTCGGGGCGGCATGGGGGTGGTCTACAAGGCGTTGCAAGTGGCCACCAAGCGAGTCGTGGCCATGAAGGTCATGCTGGCCGGCCCGTTCGCCTCCCCCTCGGTCCAGAAGCGCTTCGAGAGAGAAGTCGAGCTGGCCGCCCGTCTCAACCATCCCAGTATCGTGACCGTGCTGGAGAGTGGCCAGGTCTCCTCCGGCCAGAAGTACTTCGCCATGAGTTACGTGGATGGAGTCCACCTGGACACCTACACCAGCCGGGAGAAGCCGGGCACCCGCACAGCGCTGCGCTTGGCGCTGCTCATATGCGATGCCATCCACTCCGCCCACAGCGTGGGTGTGATTCATCGGGACCTCAAGCCGGCCAACGTGCTGATCGACCAGGAGGGACACCCGCACATTCTGGACTTCGGCCTGGCCAAGGCGACCGATCAGCCGGAGAGCGAAGACTCCGCCGATGGGCAGCCCTCCGTTCCCGGCCAGGTCCTGGGGACGCTACGCTACCTGTCTCCAGAGCAGGCGGCAGGCGCCACTGACGAAATTGACGTACGAACCGACGTGTACGCCCTGGGCGTAATGCTCTACGAAACGCTGACCGGGACGCTGCCCTTTGATCCTTCCGGCCGGCCCCAGGAAGTCATCCGCCGAATCAGGGAGGCCCCGCCAAGGCCACCCTCCTCGGTCTCATCCGGCATCGACGGCGAAGTGCAGACTATCCTGCTCAAAGCCCTGGAGAAGGAACCCGCTCTGCGTTACAGCTCGGTCCAGGAAATGGCAGAGGATGTGCGACGCTACCTCCGCGGCGATCCGATCCTCGCCAAGCGGGCCAGCCGACTCTACATCCTCCGCAAGAAAATACAGAAGCACCGTAAACGGATCGCGGTGGCAGCGGCCTCGCTGGCGGTCGGGCTGGTCGGCGTTTGGGGCGGCTCCCTGTGGAATCAGCACCGCCAGGAACAGAAGCGGCAGATTGAGTGGGTCGAAGGCCGCCGGGCCATTCTCCGCATCCAACAGACCCTGGAGGAGGGCCCCGAGGACAGCCAGGTGGCCGCCGCCTATGTTGCCCTGGGTCGCTACCCTACCATTCCCGAGGCACCATTGGTGGTGGCCCAGGCCTACTTCGAGGCCGGCAAGAACCTGCTTCGGGAGGCAGAAGCGAACGAGGGCGAGGCAGACGAGGAAGACACCGGTACCGACGGTGAGAAGGATCTGCTTGTAGCCCCGGAGGCGTCCGAGTTGGACCTTGATCCGTATGAACCCGCCATTCAGTTCCTTGAGAACCAACTCCTTCGCGATCCGTCGCAATGGGCTTGCCTGGCGTTGCTGGCAGAACTCTACGCGGCCCGCGACGAGGACGATGAGTTCGCTCTCGAAACAGACCTGGAAAGCGCAGCCGGCTGCCGGGCGCTGGCTGGCCGTGGAGCCGAATCCTCCGCCGAAGGGTATTACCTGCGGTCCTTCACGACTCTGGACCTTTCTGACGCCCTGGCCTACACGCTCGAAGCCACCGCCAAGGATCCGTCGCGTGCCCTGGCCTGGGAGCGGGCTACCTATCTCGCCGATCGGCTGGGCGACTACGAGTTGGCCCTGCAATGCACCGAGCGGTTGGTCGCGCTTCAGCCGGACGCCACCGAGTGGGTAACGCTGCGCGACTACCGGGCATTGCAGGCGTCCCGACTGGCTGGTGATGTCGGTGAGGACGAGGTGAGCCCGGTCCCTGGGCCGCCAACCATGGCGGCCACCAGCCAGGATGGAGCGACGGCCAGCGAGTTGGCCACGTCGCAACCGGCGGCGTCACTCCCCGACTAGCTCAAAGCCTTGCCGTCTTAACCGTGCCTCATAAGGGTGAACGCTTACTTTCGCGGCGCCATACCGACTGAGAACAATATATTTCCATTTACTCTTCATAGATGTCGCCAACCGGCTTGGACTGTCAAAAAGATTGGAAGAGCCGTCGTGGCCGCGTGGAAGTATCGTTTCAAACCATGGAGAAGTACCGCTGTTGAGCGACCTGAAACCGACTTGTACCGCTGGCAGTACCACGTTCGGCTCAATGAAGTTGCCAGCGCTGCGGAACTGCACGACCCTGCTTCGTGGTCGCCGAGCGGGAGAGCGGCCCGGTTGCGCGAGGACGCCGACTCGGCGCTTCGCGCAGGCGGGTACGCGACGGCCGGCGAAACCGTCGGCTGCGGTACCGGGTGGATGGCAATTGCATGCCTGGGCTACGACAGGAGCGAGCGCACCTGAAGGTGAATCACGTCGGCGGTCGCGCAGAATTTGTTTGGCGATCGGGGCAGAGTTACCGAGTCTCGTCTGCCTTAACCACAGGTGTGGACGGCTGATAGCGAGCGCGCAGGGATTCTTACAAAACTTGACATGGGTGGCGAATTAACTGATACTGATGGCTTAGGATGAGGAATGGAGGCCGTCGGGCGCCTTCGCGCCAGGGCGGCGGGAATCGTCAAGAATCGTAGAATGTCCTCTTACTTTTCATTGGGATGATTCGAGAATGAAAGTGCTTAGGAAGAAGATGGGCTCGAAGGCTTTCACGCTGATCGAGCTGTTGGTGGTGGTTTCGATCATCGCCCTGCTGATCTCCATCCTGCTGCCCTCGCTACGGCAGGCTCGAGAGCAGACCAAGTCTGCAGTATGCATTGCCAATGTGAAGGGTATCGCAACCTCGAGTCTGGTCTACGCCTCGGAAGACAAGGGTGAGGCGGCGGTTCCGGTTCAGGCTACGATCGTCGATACCGCGATAGAAGAGAGCCTCCGCCGGCAAATCGCGGCCTACGGATTTGGCGGCAAAGCCGGGCGTGGCGAGGGCACCGGGTCGGAGTTTTTCTGGACGGCGCTGGAGTATCGTGGGCCCGCGCACCGACCGCTAAACAACTTCCTCTACAAACAGGGCTTCACCGACTACTCCAGCAATCCCGGTCCTAACGACAAGAACATCAGGGCTGATCAGAACTTGGATCTGGACACTTTCAAGTGCCCATCGGATACGGGCTACAAGGGTGTGCATCATCTGGACTGGAAAGAGTCTGGGCTGACGGGTTACGACCACTACGGCACCAGCTACGCGGCCAATTCGTTGTGGATCTTCGTGCCGGGCGATAACATCTGCGAGAGCAACGCACCGTTTCTGCGCCCGGTCTCGCGAATCCCGACGCCGGCCAACACGATCTACTATGAAGAGACCGTCGGCCGTTACTCCTTCACGGCTGGTCCGCAGGGCCTTCCAGGAGATGAATGTACTGACGAGGGCGAGCAGCCAAGCGGCGACATCGTCGGTGGCTGGCACGGGCGGGACTGGATCTTCAACGTCTCGTTTGCTGACGCCCACGCCGACACTGTCAAGATGCACGGTTTCGTAAATCCACGGCTGTCGGCATATCCGCAGGGCAGCTACGATTTCTGGCACTGCGTGATCATACGCGGCCAAGGCTGGCAGCGAGACGTGCTACCCTCTCCGCCGGTGCGGACGAACATTCCGTGTAATTAGCGACCACTGCCGGTTCGCTACGGAGCGCGATGACATCGCATCCTTGGCGATAAATCGTGACGATGGACTTGCTGGAACTCGGCACCTGCGGTACAAATCGCAGGTGCCGATGCTTTTGAGGTCGTGTGCAGGAAGCGGCACGCCGCGGGTTCCGGTGGCGTGCGCGGGAGCGCGAAGCCGGGGAAGGTCGGACATCCCCCTGATAGGAATGGATCAGAACAGTGGCAAAGGGCGGATCCAACAAGACGACAATGATTGCCGCGATTGTGGTGGTGGGTGCCGCGGGTGCCGCGGTGGGAGCCTGGGCGTTGATGTCGGGAGGGGATAGTACTTCCCCGACGCCGACGATGTCGCCACCCAGGGCGCCGCAGCCAGACCGCGAGGCGCAGGACAAGAAGCCAGCCCGCAAGAAAACCTCACCGAAAGCGACCCGGACGCGCGAGCGCGACCGAACTTCGGACCGAGATCGCGGAGCGCTGGATCGCGGAGCCCCGAACGAAACTGACGATCGAAACAAGGGTCGCCAGGACCGCAAGCAGGACGACGAAAAGAAGAAAAAGAAGAAAGACAAGAAGAAGAAAGACAAGAAGAAGAAGAAACCTGATAAGCCCAAGAAGCCGCCCGGAACCTTCCGAGAGCCGGGCATCGGCTAGGGCTTGACGGTTCATGGTCGACCCCGCCGGGGCGGATTACCTCGGTGGGCGATGGCTGAAGTACAGATCCGGCGGGACCCTCTTTGAGGGTGCCGCCGGTTTTGTTGCGCCCCTGCCGCATACGGTAAGGCAAGTAAGCGACTGTGCCACGCCGCTTTTGCAGTTCGGGCTCACTTACCGATACAGAAGTTCGAGAAGATACGGCCCAAGAGGTCCTCGGTCGTCACCGTCCCGGTTATCTCGCCCAGGGCATCCAGTGCCTCTCGGAGATCCACAGTCAACAGGTCTGCACAGTCGGCGGTCGCTCCTGCCCGGGCGATCAGTTCGGTGCCCCGATAGAGGGCCTGTCCGGCCCGCTCCAAGCTGCTTCGCTGGCGAGCCGTAAGGGCGAGGGTGTGCTGTCCGGCCTCGCCGGGCGCGAGGGCAAGGTGCTCCCCGAGGCCTTGACGCAAAGCCGGCA
>JANQGB010000324.1 GCA_028277545.1 Phycisphaerae bacterium
CACCGTCACCAGGCGCTACCGGGTGGTATGCGTCGCGACGAATCGAGACCCGCTGGGCGTTGATGGGCTGCTTCAGATGCGCCGCTAACAGGCACGAGATCGCCAGGAGAACCATCGACTTATGAGCAAACACCACGTGCTACTTCCCTCGCCCACCGCCTACGCGACGGGGCCGCGACATCCGCTCTGCCCGCTCGAACCCGGACAGTGCCTGCCGGATGGGTAGGTCACGAACCGGTGAAGAGACGCTCGAACTCGGCGAAATCAACAAGATCGACGTCGCCGTCGGTGTCAAGATCGAACCGACAGCAAGCCTCCGCCGGATAGGTGGCATTGGGCCCAGTCAGACACGACACAAGCCCCGCATGATCCGCCAGATCGATGTCCCCGTCCGCGTCTGCGTCGCCGGGCAGCGCAAACAGGAGGGAGGCGCCGAGGTCCGGTATTACCGCCGCACCGTGGGAAGCCTGGGTGAGCCTGGTGATCCAGGAGTCAGCTTCGGCGAGCAGCTTCACATCCGCGACAGCAGGCTGTCCCACAGGCTGAAAGACAAACTCGGCGGTGGCTACGATCGAATCCTCGGCGGTCTCGCCGGCGAGTATGATCAGCGCATAGGTCAGTCGCCCGTCAGCCACCGACTCGGCAGTCTCCGCCGCCGAGTCCCATGGTGAACCTGCTCCGTCACCCGGGGTGGTGCTGACGAAGCTCAGCGCGTCCTGGTCGAAATCGATGACGGCCTGGACGCCGTTGACCGGGTTCTCCAACTCGGATACAGCCAGCAGCATCTTCACAGTCTGGCCGGGCACTACACCGCAGACCGCATCCGGAGAGTCCGTCGCCAGCGCACCCCACTGTGCCGGCATAATGGTGATGGTGCTGCCACCGAGTGTTCCAGCCACGTCCTGGCCGGGTACATCGCCGAACACCTGAGTGCCGGTACCGCCGACACCCGGAGATATCCAGACCTCGGTTGACGGCTGGTCTATCAGGGCGGTGAATTGGAACGTGGTGACCAGCAGGCCCGCCGGCGTAGCCATGGCCGGCACCGAAAAATCCGCCCCGTTCTGGAAGTACGCATTGCCGTCGTTGTACGGCAAACCTGTGTAGGGCTCGCAGAATACATCGGGCCCACAATCGGCGTTCAGCCCGTCAGCACCGGAGTCGTCGAAGAAGCCGGAGAGGAACCAGGTATAGGGACCGTTGTCCACCGGAGTCAGCAACTCCAGGTGGCTGGGATCCCACATCAGCACTGCCTGCAGACCCCGGACGATCTGGTCGGTCTGGTCATCTGACACCGCGTAGAGCCCGATCTCCACCATGCTATCCACCATTACCGTCTGCTCGACCGGACGCAACTCCAGGTTGACGCTGCCCAGCGCAGGTGCGGAGGTCAGCCCCAGACCGATCGCCAGGGTGACCGCGATTAACGGTCGCATGCTCACCGCTTGGTCCTCCGCGTGGCTACGAGCATTTTCCCTCTCCCTTGGCACGCACTACGGCGCTGCTGCTGGTCGTCGACCTGACAATGACTCTCGCGGGCACTCTAAACCAATGCTCATCAGCCCTGCCTGGCCGCCCTTCTACTACTTGCCGATTCGCTCCAGCCGTTGGACGCGGGAGGCTGCGTCCATCCGGGCCAGCTTCTCTCGGAATTGGGGCGTCAGGCGCAGTCGGTTGGCCCGGGCAAACAGGCGGATATCCTGCGCGTCGATCAGTCCATCGCCGTTCCAGTCGGCGAACTCGGCATTCGGGACCATCAACTCATCGACCGGGACCCGGAACTTGGCCGCCGTTGGCAGATCCGTAGCATCCGGCGAGTCCGGCGAGGCCGCGCTCGCACAGGTGGCGCCCACCTCGGCGAAGTTGGCTTGTATGGCGGTGAAGTCGGCTACATCCTGCATGCCGTCGCCGGTAGCGTCGGCCAGCGAGCCCAGGTCCGGATCCACCGGCTGATTCCAGTAGACCGACAGAATGGCGAAGTCAACGATGTCCACCAGGTTGTCCTGCAGCACCCACGGCGGGTTGGAGAAGT
>JANQGB010000331.1 GCA_028277545.1 Phycisphaerae bacterium
GGGCAACCTGCGCGGCGTCTCCCGGTGGGTATCCGTACACCCCGCAACTGATGGCCGGAAAGGCGACAGTCGCGCAGTCGTGTTCGGCGGCCAGTTCGAGCGAAGTGCGGTGGCAGGAGGCCAGCAGTTCGGGCTCGCCGCCGAACACGACTGCGCGACTGTCGCCTTTCCGGCCATCAGTTGCGGGGTGTACGGATACCCACCGGGAGACGCCGCGCAGGTTGCCCTGTCGACAGTAGTCGACTTCCTGCAAGGGGCGGACCGGCCCGAGCGGGTGACGTTCGTCCTGTTTGACGCCTCCACGCTGGCCGTATTCACCCGTGCCCGGGAGCGCCTTCGACGCGATAAGGGCAATCCAGGATCCTGCGACTGATCGCGGGCACACAACCGGGGCAGGTACCGCATTGACCGCCACGCATCGAGCGCATAGAAACGCCGCATGTTCAAATCTCTGGGCAACGGCGTCTGCCGACACCCCTGGCTGTGCGTCCTAGGCTGGGCTGCCCTCGGCGCTGTTCTGACCGGTTACGCCCCTTCGGCGGAGCGGGTGGCCGCCGTCGAGCCCGTTTCGCTCATGCCGGCAGATGAGCCCTACAACGTTGCCGTAGAGCTGGAGCGTCAGGCCTTTCCGGCGCTGGCCTCTCGCACCCGCACGGTCCTCGCCTTCGAGCGAACCACCGGACTGACTACTGCCGATCACGCCTACCTGGCTGACGCCACCCAACGCCTGCGGCGCGCCGCCACGAATGACTCCCCCTGGCGGGTCCAATCGCCGGCCAGCCATCCGTTTCTGCGTTCGCGCCTGCTCAGCTCGGACGGCCAGGTAGCCTTGCTTGTCGTGCATAGCGACGCAAACTACGTGACCCACCGATCAGCTCATGAGATCGAGCGCATCGAGGCCGTTGCCCGCGAAGGCCTTCCGGAAGGTCTTACGCTGGAAATCACCGGTGAGGGTGGCTTGGGGCGCGATCTGTCCCGTGCGTCGGCCGACGCCTATCGCCGGACGACCTGGGTCACCGTCACCGCCCTGTTGTTGATCCTGGCGGTCGTTTACCGGGCGCCGCTGGCGGCCGTAATCCCGTTGTTGGCGGTCGGGGCGACCGTCTACGTCGCCATTGCGGCCTTGAATCTCCTGGCCATGGCCGGCTGGGGCATCAGTGACACGGAGAAGACCTTCGTCGTGGTGCTGCTTTTCGGGTCAGGTATAGACTTCTCGCTATTCTGGATGTCACGTTACCGCGAGGAGTTGGGCCGCTTGCCGAGCTCCGCCGCAGCGTTCGTGAGTGCCCTGACCAGCACCGGTCCAGCGATAGCGGCCAGCGCCGCAACGACTATCTTCGGCTTCCTGATGCTCTCCACGGCCAACCTGGTGCCGTCGCACAACGCCGGACGGGCCTTGGTAGTTGCCCTGGCGATAGCCCTGGCGGCGGCTGTTACGCTGGTGCCGGCCTTGTCCTGGCTGTTTCGCAAACCGTTGTATTGGCCGCGGCGGCTACAGACTGCGGCCGAAGCCGGCCAAGGGGGGCTGTGGGATGCGGTTGGTGCCCGCGTGGTACGCCGGCCTGCCGGCGTGTTCACCGGCGTTCTGGTCCTGCTGGCCTTTCCGGTCTGGTCAGGACTGCACGTCGATTACCAGTATGACGCCCTGGGCGTTGTTCCCCCGGGCAGTGGGGCGGCCCGCGGCCAGCGTATAGCCGAAGAACACTTTTCAGCCGGTGAACTGTTCAGTTGGTCCTGCCTCATCGAGTCGCAAGCCATAACCGCTGACCAGGCGGCGAACGTACATCATTCGCGCCAACTGAGCGACCTCTGCACCAGCGTCGACGGAGTCGTTGACGTCTGGAGCCTGGCTGCGCCGCTGGGCAGCGCGTCGGCCGGTGACTTGACCGCCGCGCTGGCCGGCGCTGTGGGTACGAAGCAGGCACTGCCGTACTATGTCAGCCTGGATCCGCCGTGCCTGCGCCTGGAAATCATGCTCGATTCGCCGCCGCTCTCCAGGCGGGCGATGACGACCTGTGATCAGGTGATGACCTTGGTGGGTGATTGGGCGACCCGAACCTATGGCGCTGGCGCCGCGGTACACGGTACGGGCTTGACCCCCTACATTCTCAACATTCAGTCGGTAGCGGACGCGGACCAGTACCGGGTAATGGCCCTGGTGGTGGGAGTCATCCTGCTTATCGTACTGGGCTGGATTCGGGATCTGCCGATGGCGTTGTGTATGGTGGCGGCCACCCTGGTGGTGTACGCGGCTACCCTGGGGGTCACCGACCTGGTCTTTACTCGCCTGCTGGGTGCCAGCGGTATCGACTGGAAGGTCAAGCTGTTCCTGTTCGTCGTGATGGTGGCGGTAGGGCAGGACTACAACATCTTCGTGGTCTCGCGCATCAGGCAGGAGAGGTTCGACTTCCCGGCCAATGATGCTGTGAGGCGGGCCATTCTTCGGACGGGGGCCGTGGTGAGCAGTTGCGGCCTGATCATGGCCGCTACACTGGGATCGCTGGCCGCCACCGGGCTGCCATTGCTGCAGCAGTTGGGATTCGCCTTCGCCTTCGGCGTGTTGCTGGACACCTTCGTTGTTCGCCCCGTGCTGGTTCCGGCGTTCTACCTGCTGTCGCGCCGCCGCGCCGTCCGATAGCTCGACTTTCCTGCTCAGCAGGCATATAGTTGCGCGGGGTAGGGTGCCGACCACGTCGCCAGCAAGGCGGCACCTCGATAATCGCGCCACTCGCGGCTTCTTATCCATTCATGGGGGACGCGCGGACATGAAACCGACTGCACGCCTACGGTGTTGGGCGCTTCTGGCTCCAGTATGCCTGGCCTGGCCTGCAACAGCCGGCGCCGAGTTACTGAGCTTTGATGCCACTCTGGAGACCAGGACTCAGGAACTGGTCGCCGGTGAGGAAGTGTCCTTCGACCAGTCCTTCGAGGACTTCCAGGTAACCGCCACGGACTTGCCGGTGCGCGTGGTATCGCAACTGGTGCTGCCTACCGAGGACGAGTCGCTGCTGGCCATGGCCCAAGGCTTCGCCGATTTCTTCGAACCCGTCGTCAACCTCGACGGCAACCCCGAAGAGCTTGGTCTGGAGGCCAACTGTTTCTCGATTGACACCGACGTCTCCTATCACGTGACCACGTCCGTGATCGAGCAGCGGACGATTCGTTTCACACGTCTGGAACTGGGCACAACCAGCGACGACGAGCGTGAGATCGAGAGCAGCGTCTTCCTCTCCGGAGCCGTCATCGTCTGGTCGGAGGATCCGGATCGGGACCTGAGCGGTTTGGGTGCCCGCATGCGATTCACCATCGAGCAGCTTCGTCCCGGGCCGAATACGACTGATTCCGAGGACCCGGCACCTGCGGAAACGGTCTTCAATGCTCTGCTGGACCTTGATGGTCTCCCCGGCGGCGAAGTGTCCGCGGCGAGCGCCGGCGATCTCCAGTTCTTCTCTGGCGGCACCGGCCTGGTGCTTGACGGCGGCACGCCCAGCCCGGTTCTGGAAGACGTGTTCGATGTTATGGGGCGAGTGCATATCCTGCTGATTCCGGAGCAGGAGATCACCTATCGTTACTTCGCCCGTCCAGCGGAGGAGTTCGAACTGGAAGCGACGTTTGCGGTGGAGGTCACCAACCTGCCCGGCGGCACCGGGGTCTCTGCCGTTTTCGGCCGAGGCTTCGAGGCGCTGGCTGACACCGTGCAAGAAGCTTTCGGCGACGTCGACGGCGCCGGCTTCGAGGCGGGCATTAACCAGGCTCAGGCCGCAATCGGGTCGGCGGAGCCGGCGCGAGAACTCGCCGATCAGCCGACTGGGCAGCTTCCGCTTTGCGGGGCGATCGGGTTGGAGGCGTTCGGGCTCGCGGCCCTTACGCTGCTGCCGTTCCGCCGCCGACGCTGATCCGTCCAGCACGCATCCCCGGTGTCGCGTGCGGGCGCCGCAGGTCGCGTATCCAGCGCGCCGTTTCCCGAGCGATAATGAAGCCGCAGATCACGCCGGCGGCGGCCAGTGCCAGTAACGCGTACACCACAGTGCCGGCGGCGCGTCCCGCTCCGGCGCCAGGCAGCGCACCGGGCTGCGCCGCTTGCTGCCGACACCGGCGGGAATCGACGGCTCCAGTCAGCGGGCCGCTGATCGGGCGCTGCGCGTAACAATCGCCTGTGGTTGTTGTTGAGTATGCGCTCACGGGCAGCCTCCCTGGCGGAATAGAGCCCCAACGGTTTTGTTGCGCCACGCCGCTGTTTCCAGTCCACCACCCCGGCCGCTGCCATCTCCAATTCAGTGGAGCAGCGAGGCCAGACCTTGGATTCCCGGACCAGGCCTCGGACGGCGGCAACCGGTCGTTGCACCCGCCAACTCGAGGTATCGCCTGCACCGGCAAACAACCCTACAATACGCCCGGCTCCGGTGTGCGACGCCGACCGCTCCCGTTGCCTTGACGCGCCCCGGGCGGGCGTGTAGGGGAGTGAGGTTATGAAGAAGAAGGAAGATGTCCCCGCCGGGCTTTGGGTCCGTTGTGACGCCTGCGGGTCTACGCTCTATAGCAAAGACAAGACCGATAATCTGCACGTGTGTCCCGAGTGCGACCATCATCATCGGGTGGACGCCCGCACGCGCATCGAACAGTTGGTTGATCCGGAGTCGTTCGAGGAATTCCTCGGGGACCTGATATCCACGGACCCGTTGCGCTTCAAGGATCGCATCACCTATCGGGATCGTCTCAAGCAGCTTCGCAAGGCCACCGGCGAGAACGAAGCCGTCGCGGTTGGCCGGGCTTACATCCGCGGTCGGGCGGTGGTGCTGGCCGTGATGAATCCGGCTTTCATAATGGCCTCGATGGGCGCGGTGGTTGGGGAGAAGGTCACCGTCGCCGCGGAGCTTGCCGCCGAAGAGAACCTGCCGCTGATCGTGGTCACCGCCTCCGGTGGTGCCCGCATGCAGGAGGGCATGGTCTCGCTCATGCAGATGGCCAAGACTTCGGCGGCGCTCGCCAAACTCGACGACGCCGGCGGCCTGTACCTGGTGGTAGCCACCGACCCTACGACCGCCGGCGTGGCGGCCAGCTTCGCCAGCCTGGGCGACGTCATCCTGGCGGAACCCGGCGCCATGATGGGCTTCGCGGGACCGCGAGTGATCGCCAACACCATCAAGTCAGAGCTGCCTGAAGGCTTTCAGACGGCCGAATTCATGCTCCAGCACGGTTTCGTCGATCGCATCGTCAAGCGCAACGATCTGCGCCGCGAGATCGCCCGCATCATAGACTACTGCGGTAAGTGACCTGACGCGTCACTGGCGCCGCGGGATGTTGACCAGCGTGCCCGGCCCGCGGCTCAGCACCACCGCCGATCTTCCTAACCCGCCTTGCTGAGCTGAACGTCGGCTGCCCGGGGTTCCTGGAAGCGGTACTCGCACCCCATGACGTACCCGGTCACGCCCTGCGTACAGCTCACCGTCATGACCGGCACGCCGACCAGCTCGCCGCTGCGGCAGACCACTACCTGCGTGAACGCGGGAATCTGCTGCCGGCACTCAAAAGCCATGCCGCCTTCGGAGACGTCCCGAGAGTAAGCGTACAGCGTTTCGCTACGACCGTCGGTGTTCAGGAAGTGTACTTCCAGCGGCACTTGCCACTCGAAGCGCGGGTCGCGGTGTTTTCGGGTGTACTCGTCAGATCTGCCGGTTTGACGTGCTTCTTCGAGCCACTGTTGTGTCAGAGAGCGATCGCCCTGCTCGGGCGCGAGCCGGAGTGTTGTTGTTGCCATTGCTTCTTTCCCTTGCCGAGTTCATTGTGTTTGAGAAACCTCTTTGACTTCCCATGTGCTCAGCGCTACTATCAAACGGCGGAGTAGCGAGTCGGGTCCGACCGTCGGGCCCGTCATTCAAACGCTACGATCCGGGCGGCGCGTCGTGCAACTACTTTGGGCATAAAGAGTTAAATCGCGCGGTTATCGCTGTACCTGTATTCCGCAGGCTTCCTATCTTCACATCAATAAGGGCATCGAACGGTTCTGCGTGCCAATTCGAGGTCGCACTGTGGGCGCGGCAGATAGTCTCGGCGGAAGTGTAGCCTGCGCTACAAACAGGTGTTTGCCCTGCCGGCAGCCGTCAGGACGTCACGGCGAGCGCGCGGGGCACAGCGCCGACCAGGAAGTGGTCGTCACCGACGTGGCCGTAGGCCTGGCGGATTTCGTCGAACCGGTCGGCCACCGCCACGAAGGAGGCTGCGACGTCGGGATCGAAGTGCCTGCCGGACTCCTCGGTGACTATCCGGACGGCGGTCTCGTGCGAGCGCGGCTCGGAGTACCGCCGGCGCGAGGTGATAGCGTCGTAGGCGTCCGCCAGGGCGATGATCCGGGCCGAGAGCGGGATTTCCTCGCCGGAGATTCCCCGCGGATAGCCCGTACCGTCGTACTTCTCGTGGTGGCAGTATGCGATAT
>JANQGB010000407.1 GCA_028277545.1 Phycisphaerae bacterium
AGATCGTCGCAGAGGTCTGGTGAGACGCAGATCAGCAGGCCGCCGGAAGTCTGGGCGTCACAGAGAGCGTTCACGAGTGCCGTATCCACGTTGCCCACGTGCAGCCTGCCACCCAGATGTCCGAGCGTGGATTTGTGCGCCCGCGTCACGATCCCCTGACTGGCGAACTCCATCGTGCGCTCCAGCAGGGGCACCGCGGCCGCCTCGATCTCCAGTGTCACCTCGGACGCATCGGCAATCTCCGCGGCGTGGCCGATCAGGCCAAAGCCGGTAATGTCGGTCGCCGCGTGGGGCGGCACTTCATGCATGGCCTCCGCCGCTCCTCGATTCAGGTGACTCATCACCTCGATGGCCTCGGCCAGCTCCTTCTGACAGATTTGTCCGGCCTTGGCGGCGCTGGTCAGCACTCCGCTGCCGATCGGCTTGGTCAACACCAGTCGATCGCCGGTACGGGCACCCTCGTTGGCGATGATGCGGTGGGGATCGATCCGCCCGGTGACCGATAAGCCGTACTTGATCTCCGCGTCGCGAACGCTGTGCCCGCCGACCACCACCGCGCCGGCCTCCGTCACCTTGTCCGCACCGCCGCGCAGAATCTCGACCAGGATGTCGGCCGGGAGCTCCTTGTCCGGGAAGCCGACGATGTTCATGGCCGTCAGCGGCGTTCCACCCATGGCGTATACGTCGGACAGGCTGTTGGCAGCGGCGATCTGACCGAAGGCATAGGGATCGTCCACCAGAGGAGGGAAGAAGTCCAGCGTCTGAACCAGCGCCGTCTGCTGGTCGAGACGGAATACGCCGGCGTCGTCGAAATGCTCGGTGCCGATCAGCAGATCCGGGTGGGCTGAGCGAGGTAAGCGGTGCAGGACCTGCACCGTGGACTCCACAGGGAGCTTACCCGCTCACCCGGCGCAACTGGCATAATCGGTCAGACGAATTCTCTTGGCATCGGACATGGTTGTTATTGTAGTGGCCCGGCGGACAACTGGGCAACTCCGCGGCTGCGGCGCGTGGCAGCGGCCGGCCCACCGGTCGATCAGATCGCTCGTTTTGCATAGCCACCGCCTTAGGCCGATAAGATGGCATTCCAACAGCGTTGGTCCCAGTTCATTGACTTCCTTCACTAGAGCAGCTAACGTCAGGTACGGGAGGAAGTCTGGAGGACTGGGAGAGAAGCGGCTGTTTGTCCCTCCTGTGGAGTACGTTTTTCCCTCCGGGGTGACGTCGATCCTCAGTAGTACGCGATCTGGGGGGATCGTGCCAAGGATCCAACAGCGGTAGCCGCCATGGTGAGCAGCGTCCGCAATGCCTCGCGGGCAGCCTGAGGCCTCTGCGCCGCGCCAGGTTGTCGCCAGGGCAGCGTGCTGCTCGCTGTCAGCCAAGTATCAACGGAGGAAGCCCTGCGGTGGGCGCAGGGACGGACTCTGCGAACAGTCGGGCGAGTTGCCCAAGAACGAGGAAGGACTGCATTAGGAGGTCTTGGAAATGAAGAAGGTTGTCTTGTGTATCGCACTGTTTGGCCTGTGCTGCGCTCCGGCCATGGCTGACATCGTCAAGGCGTACGACACGTCCCGGGCCGCTCTGGCCGCGTCCGTGGCGCCGCAGCCGCGGGACCTGCCCAGTGTCACCGGCTTCGAGCCCGCCGAGGGTTTTGCGCCCGGTTACGTGAATCTGCAAGCCGGGTGGACCACGTTCAGCGCCAGTGACGCTGAAGGCCACATTGACACCGCCAATCCAGCGGCTGGCGTGCAGCACCTGCGAATCTCGGACGATCCGGCGGCGCCCGATGGCAGCTTGACCGGCGGTTTCAGTCCCGACCAGGGCCTGCTGCCCGCCGGGCAGTACAGCGTTTCGGTCGACGTGGCCATCGGTGCTTCTGGTGGCGCTGACTACGACGTGATTCCGCAGGCGCCTTCCCAGGAGTTCCTGAGCGCCAGGGTCAAGTTCTCGTGGCTGGGCGATATCCTGGTGTTGGACGACATTGGCGCGGGACTGGAGTTTGTGGATACGGACGTCGATTGGGTTGAGGGCGCCTACACGAACCTGGCCATCGACCTCGATGCCGACGCCAACACCATCGATTACTACTACGGCGGATCCTTGATCTACTCGAGCGTCGCGGGCGTGTATGCCGGCACCTCGATCGAGCAGGTCGTGCTGGCGTCCGACAACTACCAGTTCGGCGAGCACGGCGACTTCGACAACCTGGTCATCACGCCTGAGCCGGCGTCGCTGGCCTTGCTGGGTCTGGGTGGTCTGGCCATGCTGCGCCGCCGTCGCTAGGCGAGCGGTACGCCGTACTATTCCCACCCCTTGCTTCGCAAGCGATGGGGCACCCAATAGCTCGAGCGCCCCGGTTGCCTGCACGGTGACCGGGGCGTTATCGGCGCGCTGGGTGGCTATTCCCACCCCTTGCTTCACAAGCGATGAGACACCCAATAACACGAGCGCCCCGGTTGCCCGCACGGCGACCGGGGCGTTTGCCGCGCGCCGATTCTCACCCGGTTGCCAGCGTAGTGCCTGCGAGATACGGGCGCTTCTTATCGACGCATGGACGCTGCATCGTCGATGTTCGGGCGTCCGCGCGAGCTGAAGTTCGCCACTCGATGCGATCCAGCAGTCCTGAGGCACTGCGTCAGATCGGCGCCAGCACCTGGGCCGATCGGCTGGGAATGTACACCTGGATGCTCTGTTCGCGCCCGTGACTTTCCGTCGGCTGCCAGGGGTAGACCTGGCCCGACTCGACCAGGCCGTGCCCGCCGTAGACCGCGGCGTCGGTGTCCAACATCACCTCGTAGTCCTGGTTCTCTGGCACGCCCATGCGGTAGTCGGCACAGGATTCGACCGGGTGGAAGTTGAAGACGAACACCAGCGGGCCCCGGCGGTAGATCAGGATCTTGTGGCGTTCGTCCACGTTCAGTTGCTCGGCGAAGGGGTTGCTGAGCAGGTTGAAGCGCTCGTCCAGGGCCTGCATGGCTCGATCGAAAGCCGCCAGATCGCGATAGCGCAGGTGGGGGTCGTCCGCCAGGGACCACTGCCTCCGCGCGTGGCTGTAGGAGAAGTTGTTTCCCTCCCGGGGGAAGTCGATCCACTCCGGATGACCGAACTCGTTGCCGATGAAGTTGAGGTAGCCGTCACCGCCGAGGGTGAAGGTGATCAGACGGATCATCTTGTGCAGGGCAACGCCCCGATCCACGACCAGGTTGCGGCTGTCCCTGTGCATGTGCCAGTACATGGCAGCGTCCATCAGGCGGAAGGCGACGGTCTTGTCGCCGACCATGGCCTGGTCGTGGCTCTCGACGTAGGCGATGTGCTTTTCGTGCTGCCGCCGGTTGGTCAGCATGTGGTACATCTCGCCCACCTGCCACTCTTCGTCCTGGCGCTTCTCCAGCAGCTCAATCCAGTAGTCCGGGGTGCCCATGGCCAGCCGGTAGTCGAAGCCGATCCCACCTTCCTCGAGCGGTCGGCCGATGCCGACCATGCCGGAGACGTCTTCCGCTATGGTGATGACGCGGGGGTTGATGGCGCGGGCCAACTGGTTGGCCAGTTGCAGGTAAGTGATGGCCGCCTCGTCCAGATCGTGGACCAGGTAGTCGTCGTAGCAGGTGAATTCCTTGCCGAAACCATGATGCGTATACATCATGCTGGTCACGCCGTCGAAGCGCAGCCCGTCGAAACGGTACTCCTCCAGCCAGTAGCGCACGTTACTGAGCAGGAACCGCTGGACCTCGAGCTTGCGGTAGTCGAACAACAGTGAATCCCACGCCGGGTGCTGACCGCGCTGGCCAGCGTGAAAATACTGGTGGTCCGTGCCGTCGAAGAGGTTGAGTCCTTCATCCACGTTCTTGACCGCGTGGCTGTGGACCAGGTCCAGAAAGACCAGCAGCCCCCGACCGTGAGCGGCATCGACCAGCGCCTTGAGCTCCTCGGGTGTGCCGAACCTGGACGAGACGGCATAGAAGTTGCTCACCTGGTATCCGAACGAACCGTAATAGGGATGTTCCTGGACCGCCATCAACTGAATGGCGTTGTAGCCGGCATCCACGATTCGCGGCAGCATGTGGGTGACAAACTCGCCGAACGAGCCGACCCGCTCTTCCTCCAGCGCCATGCCTACGTGCGCCTCGTAGATTCTGGGGGCGCCCTTCAGCTCCGGCACAGGGTAGTGCCAGCGGTAGGGCGTCTGGGGCTGCCAGTACTGGCTGCAGAAGTGGTGATTCTCCGGATCCTGTACTGCGCGGTGGATGTAGGCGGGTATACGATCACGGGCTCCGTCCGGGCCAACGACGTGTACCTTGAGATTGCCTCCATGCACCAACCGGTCGCCGTAGGTCTCGTCAGGCAGGAAGATGCTCCAGATGCCCTGGTCATCGCGAGTCAGCGGATGTGAGGCGCGATCCCACTGATTGAAATCACCAATCAGGAACAGCGCCGTAGCTCCGGGCGCCCACTCGCGGTACCACAGACCGGGGCGGCCTTCCAGGTCGCCCCGATTGAAACCCAGGTACGCGTACCTGCGACTGAATTCCTCGAGCGAGCCCGCCTCCCGCACGATCCGCCGGTGGGCCCGCAAGTAGTTTGCGTACCGCTTGCGCAGGGCGCCCGCGTACGGCTCCAGCCAGGAGTCCAGTTCTATCAGACCAGTTCCATCGGGCTTGCGCCGACGCGCGGAAACAGCCATGGGCAGTCCTCAAGCGAGATCGTTCGATAGCGCCGTACAGTCCACCATGTTAGGGCCTCACCGTCGCTCTCGCCAGCGGTGCTGAACGGTGCGGGGCTGGCTCGCTGGCTTGTGAGCTGTCTCGAACGCCCCTACTATGCCAGTGGGGATTCATAATGGGAGGTTGGCGATGAACAGGCGCGTTTCGATCCGCACGCGAGGTCAGGGCCTCTACGAGTTCACCGATCAGGTCACGGCCGTCGTGCGTGAGTCCGACGTCGCCGACGGGCTGTGCACCGTCTTCGTTCAGCACACCTCCGCCAGCCTGACCATACAGGAGAACGCCGATCCGTCCGCCCGGGCCGATCTGGAAGCCTGGCTCAGTCGCCTGGTGAAGGAGAACGATCTGCTCTACACCCATATTGCCGAGGGCCCCGACGACATGCCGTCACATCTGAAGGCAGCCCTCACCGCGACCAGCCTGTCGGTCCCCATCGTTGACGGCCGACTGGCCTTGGGCACCTGGCAGGGCATCTATCTGTGGGAGCACCGCCACCATGGGCACACGCGCCACTGCGCCGTTCACGTGGGCGGGTAGCATTCTCGAGAGCAGTCACAGGGCTGTGCGGCCCGGATCTGCTGACTACTCCCGACCGATCAAATGCCACACTTTGGCAGTGCAATCCAGGCCGGCTTCGTCTTCGGCGGTCGCCAGGGCCGAACGATCGCCGACGTAAGAACGTGCCTGCGAGGAGCCAAGCTGGTAACATGGCGTTGCTTGGGGATGATGGAGCCCCCGGGCTGTCACCGGCGAGTGGCCGGTAAACTCGATGGCAAATGAGGCATCATGAGCGACGAAGCCGCCCAGCCGCCTGCGGGCGACACACGCTCCCTGGGTCCGCTGGCCAGCGCCTGGCGGTTGCTGGTACCCCGCGGCGTTGCGCCCGGCGCCGAACTCTCGCCGGCGGCGGTCCATTGGCTGGTCCCGGGGGGATTGGCGATAGGGCTGGTTTACGCGGGCCTCTACCGGGCCAGTTGGCGTGTGTTCGGAGAGGTGGCCGACGTCCGCCTGGTACCCGCGATGGCGGTCTGGTTGGTAGACGTATCGCTGCTGGGCCTGGCTGCGGTGTTAGGCATGGCCCGGACCGCCGACAGGTGGACGCTGGCTTCTGCCGGAGCCGGCGACGGCCGTCTGGTGCGTTCGCTGGGGACGGCCGCGATTGTGACCTTGGGAGTAGTGCTGAT
>JANQGB010000426.1 GCA_028277545.1 Phycisphaerae bacterium
AACACCTTCTCCGGAGGGGTGTGGACCATGGTCGGCGGGGACTCCGACCAGGTCACCGAGTACGCCTACACCGACTCAACCGATGCCAGTCGGGTAAGCGAGATCCGCTATCCAACCGGTGATGGCACGGTCGGCTCCTCAGCGCAGGACAGGATCGTCTTCACCTACGACATCGACGGCACGGTGGCCACTCGCACCGACCAGAACGGGACGGTGCTGACCTGGATCTATGATGCCAAGCGACGTAAGACCGAAGAGGAGGTCACCTCGGTGGGCAGCTACACCGGTGGCGGTGGCAGCGTGGACAGCACCGTTCGGGCAGTGACCTGGACCTACACCGACGAGGGTAAGGTCGAGTACCTGACCACCCACACCGACCCCACTCCGGACACGACCACCTTCACCGACGCCAACAGCCAGATCAAGCACCACTACGACTCCGGCGGCTACCTGACCCAGGTGGAGATGGACCACGACAGCAAGGTCGGTGATAACACCGGCATCAGCGGTTATTCCACCGGTCTCTCCTACGATGCCGACTTCACCACCAACGGCAACCACAAGCGGCTGCAGTACGTCGAGTACCCCGACGGCCGGAAGATTTGGCGGGGATACACCCATAAGGCCACCGCCAAGTTCCAGGACGACATCAATAACGCGTTCAGCCGGGTGGGCCAACTGGCCTTCGACGACAACGGCTCGATCGGGGATGTCTTCGCTCAGTATGACTTCAACGGAAGGGGGCGGTTCATTCGCCGCAAGCACCTGGCCGACGCCGGCTGGGCGGGCAACAGCACGCGAAAAACCTACGAAACGGCCGGCGTCTACTCCGGGTTGGACAGTTTCGGCCGGATCGTGGACCTCCAGCATCAGGTCATGTACGCCAGTTGGTACGACGACGAGCGACGCAAGTACACCTACGACCGGTCGGGTAACCGCACCAGCATCGAGAACACCCTCGAAAAAGCCCAGTCGCAGGTGTTCACCTACGACGACCTGAACCGCCTGACCCAGGCCGACACCGGCATCCTGGTCAACGACGAGATCGCCGAAAGCAACGTCCAGCGGGTCTACGACATGGACCTGCTGGGCAACATGGGCGGCTTGGACCTCAACGGCGTCACCGACGTAGCCGCCCACAGCACCAACGCCACCAACGAGATCTCCAGCATAGCCCAGGCCAACCCGGCCGGGGCGGCTGCCCTGGTGGACGACGACTTCGCCACCAGCATCTCGGGCCTGTGGACTCAGGACACCGGGACCTGGAGCATCTCCTCCGGCAAGCTCAACGTCAGCACCCTCTCCAGTGGAGAGGCTATCCTACTGGCCGACGCCGAACTGGACATGGTCAACTACGGCCTGGAGATCACCTTCCCCACCGACTCGGCCACCAGCAAGGCCGGCTTGGTCTTCTGCCACAACGGGGACGGCGACTACTACGCCGTGGTCCTGGACCGCAGCGCCGGCAAGATCGCCCTGCACCAGATCACCAGCGGTTCCTGGGGCGCCGCCCTGGACAGCGCCAACGCTACCATCAACCAGGAGACGGCCTACACCATCCGGGTCAACCGCAAGCAGGCCACGCTGACCGCCTGGGTGGAGGGCCAGTCCTCGGCCACCTTCACCTACGATCTGCAGGCCGACTTCGGCGTGGGCTACAGCGGCTTCTACTCGGACAAGGCCAGCGTGACCTTCGACGACGCCGAGTTCCTGGACGCCACGGCGCGGGATGCGCTGCTGCCGCGGTTCAGCGGCCTGGCCGACGCCTCGGTCAGCAGCGGGGCCCTGTCGGTCAGTGCCAGCACCCGCGGTGGTGAGGCGGTGGTGGAGAACTTCCACGACGACGACTACATGGTCCAGGTGACGGCCGACACCAGCAGCGAGGACGCCGAGCTCTGGTTCCGTTACACCGACGCCAACAACGGCTACAAGCTGCTGTTGGCCGCCTCTGGTGGGCTCCAGCTCTACTCCTACAAGGCAGACAAGCTGCCCCGCCTGTGGACGCCCGAGCAGTACACCGCCGATTCCAGCGTGGCGGTCAAGATCAAGGTCTCGGGCACCAGCCTGAAGGTCTGGGTCGACGGGACGCTGAAGTTCAGCAAGACCGACAGCGACCATGCCGCCGGCACGGTGGCCTTCGGGAAGGGGACCTGGGACGGCCTCAAGATGGGCTACGACAAGAACACCGACGATGACATCGACGACCTGGTCGATGCCGTGGTGATTGACGAGGACTTCAGCTCCAACGTCCAGTCCTTCTCCTACGACGACGCGGGCAACCTGGTCCAGGACGGCGAGTTCACCTACACCTACGATGCCTGGCACCGGCTGGTCAAGGCCGTGGCCCGGGAAGGTTCGGACGTAACCGTGGGCGAATATCAGTACGACGGTAAAGGCCGGCGGATCAAGAAAGTGGTCACCAACTCTGGGGATCTGGACGGCACGGAGTTATACTACTACGGAAAGGGGCACCAGGTCATCGAGACCCGGGACGGATCGGAGAATGTGGTCCAGCAGGTCTATCACGGCACGCAGTACATCGACGAGATCGTGGCCATGAAGCTGGAGCACGGCTTGGCCTTCGTACACCAGGATGCGAACTGGAACGTCATCGCCCTGACCGACGCCTACGGCTGGACCCTGGAACGCTACCGCTACACGCCCTATGGCGTGATGACCGTGGACCAGCAGACCCATCAAGGCGACTGCGACAACGACGGCAAGGTCACGTTGCTCGAGTGGGACACCACCGGCGATGGCAAAGTCGATGGAGACGACACCTGCGTGGGGCCAGCCCCCGCCGGCGCCTGTCGCCTGCTGGATTTCGACTTCGATGGTGACGTTGACTCGGACGATACCACTGTGCTGGCCAGCCTGGACACCGGGGAGACCTACCGCCGGCCGGGGCAGACTGTCAGCGGAGTTGGCAACACCCGAGGCCACCAGGGGCTCATCTACGACGCCGAGCTGAGTAGCTACCACAACCGGGCACGGCAGTTCGACCCGCGAGCCAAGCGGTTCTTGCAGAGGGATCCGCTGGCGTTTCGCGAAACACGTTTCTCTGCGAGGACCAACTATCGCGATGGGCTTGGCTTATACAACTACGTCAAGGCGAGTCCCCTTGGCCATGTTGATCCGCGAGGCCTATGTACGCAAGCCGATATCGATGCCCTGATAATGGGGGACGCAGACGTAAGCTATCTCTGGGGCCTCACACCTCCGTGCTGCTCTATTAAACCTGCTTGCAATATTTTCTGCTGGGGGACTGGTCATACCACGTGTACGCCAGCCGTGATCGGTGGCTCGGGGATCACGCGCGCCGACGTATGCATCAGGACGTCCCGGTTTGGTCCGGCGATCAAGGTTACACTACTGCACGAGTTGTGGCATGCACTTACTTGTTGCTCAGGTAGATGGCCTGGGGCGTGCACACCCGAAGGCGCCCTGGACGAGATTTACGCGATCGTGGTTGAAGCCTCAACTTGCTCAGGCGTCGGGGAAGCGGGTTGCAAGCAGTGCATCTCAGCACAATGCCAGGAGTCAATAGGACCCTGCGATGATGTAACTGGTGGCGAAGCCGCGTTGTGTGATATGGCGTACGACGCTGCCGAAGCCTCCTTGGGGGGCGGATTCTGTAGCTACTAGGGCCAAGACTTGGAGGCCGCCGAAGTCCACCGCACCCTGTCAGATCAGACAGTCACGGTGCATGGAGTAAGATCCGTTTGAGACGCGCTCGATACTCGGGGATCCCGTCGGAACTCTGGCCATTCCGGCGGGCATATGGCCGATCACGCTGTCGTTCCGTGGGCAACAAATCGTCATCCTAGAGGTGCATGGGAAGTCGCTAAGCGTGCTCGAAGCCAAGACAGGTGTTCCGCGAAAGCTCGCTTTGGGGTCGAGCAGCGTTTCTTCTTTGCGGTGTCGAGATTGGCGGTTGCGTCAGATTGGCAGTAGAGTCACAGTGCGGTATAGTATACGCTCGGCATGGCAGCGAGGTGGGTTCTTCTGCGGAGAGACATCTGGTTGCGCATTACAGGTTGTTTCAAAGCCAGTGTGGAGGTACGAATCATGATTGCAGGTAGCATGAGAGGTTGGGCAACCGTGTTGGTGATCGCTATGTGGGTCCAAACCGGTGCCCGTGCCACAGATCGTTGCTACAACGACGTGACCGTGTATTCTCCCAAGAAGAGGCTTCGCCTAGAGGCCAAGAGCCCGGCCAACGCGCCCAACTACACGGGGCGTCGAGCCTTCCAGGCCGATTTCGAGTATACGCTCTTCGACAACCAGACAGGTGAGCTTCTTTGGCAGCGTAAGCAGCCGATGAAGGAGCGGAAGAGCGGCCGATCGGTCCCTGATGGCGAACAGTCCCCGGTGGCCGCCTGGGTCGATGATGCTCGCCGAGTTGTGATCCGTACGGGCCGGGATGAGGTTCTAGTCCTTGCCCCTGATGACGGAGCGAAGCTCTTACAATTCACACTCCTCGACCAATTCAGCCAAGAGGACCGTAAGTACGTGATGCGGACGTCGGCGGGGCCGGCATGGTCCATGAACTCGCATTGGTTCTTCCTCCACAGTGTCGGTGCCGGAGCACCGAAGGAGCGAGGCGCGACGAGAACTTACTTCGTGGTTCGCACCTGGTGGGGTCGCCACATCATCGTGGACGTTGACCGCCTCGGGGTCGTCAAGACGGCGAATTCGCCAGATGCGGACTTCCTCGTGGCCCCTAGCATCGAAGAACTGAACGACCTATGGAGGTGGATTCGCGATGCGGAAAGGGAGTGGGTTCTGGAGACGCTGAGACGAAATGCCGCCCATCTGGACACCGACGAAAAGGGACACGAACGACCCTACGATGCCATTACGGCGGCGCACATGGCAGGGCGGCTGATGATCCAAGAGGCGATTCCCCTCCTCAGGAAGCTGGAGGGTTCAACCTTCGTTGGGACATCCGCTCTCCATGGTGGCTTCGGGGCAGAGCACCATACATTGCGGCAGCTTACACAGCTCTCTTTGCGCCGTCTCGGACAAGTGCCTGGCGACTACCCCTGCATCGTGTTGGGCGAAGGCGGGGCTGGCCCGCAGCGCTCTGCAAGGGCCTCGCGCGTGCATCTGATCGAGGTAGGAATGTCTAAGT
>JANQGB010000159.1 GCA_028277545.1 Phycisphaerae bacterium
ACAACACCATCATCGTGATGACCTCCAACATCGGCAGCGAGCACATCGGGCAATTGGCTGATGTCGAAGGCGTAGACGTCGAGATCGAAATCAGAGTCAAGGAACTGCTCAAGCAGCACTTCCGGCCTGAGTTCCTCAACCGCATCGACGAAACCATCATCTTCCACCGGCTGGAGCGCGAGCACGTCAAGAGCATAGCGAACATCCAGTTGGACCACCTGCGCCGCCGTCTGGCGGACCGGAAGATTGGCCTGGAGGTCAGCGACGTGGCGTTGGAGAAGGTGGCCGGCGAAGGCTACGATCCGGCCTACGGCGCGAGGCCGCTGAAGAGGCTGATCCAACAGTACATCGAGAATCCCCTGGCCAGGAGAATACTCGGCGGGGAGCTGAACGAGGGGGACACGGTGCGCATGGACGTGGCCGGAGACCGATTTGAGTTTGTCGCGGCGAACATGCCGGCTACGGCCCCTGGCTGAGCCTGACAGTTGCCACCAAGGGGTGACGGGCGCACGGCGGCAGCAGACGGTCCGCGAGGGGCGGGCCTCAATACTCGACCCTGTCGCAGGTGGGATCGGCGGGCAGGGTGAACCGGAACGTCGTACCCAGTTGCTCGTTAGGTGTCGCCCACAGCGTCCCGCCGTGAGCTTCGATAATGGTTCGGCTGATGGACAGGCCCATTCCCATCCCGTTGGGCTTGGTGGTGAAGAAGGGGTCGAACACGCTATCATCCGCCCCGTCGGGTAAACCGGCGCCCGTGTCCTGCACGGCCACTTCGACATGTTGCGGCATACAACTGCTGCGAACGGTCAAGCGCCGCAGGTGGGCAGGCCTCTCGCCCATCGCTTCGATGCCGTTGCGCAGCAGATTGATGATCACCTGCTCGATCTCTGTCGGATCACCACACACCGGCGGCAATGCCGCGCCCCGCTCCAGCCCCAGACTGACCTCTCGCTGTCGCATCTCGTCTCGCAGCAGGTCGACCGCTTCGTGCAGAAGAGCGTTGACATCCAACCTGACCCGTTTGGGTTCTCCTTTGCGCACCAGGTTGCGGATGCGGGCAATGATCCGCGCCGCCCGCTCCGCCTGGGCCGCGGCCCGCTCCATGTCGGCACGCATCTCTGCGAGGTCTTCGTTACCGGCGGACGTTCGCATCAGGCAAGCCTGAATGTAGTTGACGATGGCAGCCAGGGGCTGATTGAGCTCGTGGGCCAGGCTGCTGGCCATCTCTCCCATCGTACCCAGTCGTACCACATGCGCCAGTTCGGCTTGTCGCTGCCGGGCCTCCTCCTCGGCCAGGAAGCGGGCCGTGATGTCCCGGCAGGACTCGATGATACTGACCACCTCGCCGCCGGCGTCCAGAATGGGAGCGGCGACGATCTCCACCAGGCTCTCATTGCCGTCCGCGTCCAGGTGCGTGTGAGTGACGGCAACCGGCGCCTTGGTCGTCACCACCCGATCGAGCGGACACGGGTGGTCCGCGCCCTCGCAGGCGGTTTCCCTGGCGTGAAAGCACTCGAAGCAATGGAGCCCTTCAGCAACCGGATCCTTCCCGCCAACCTGGTCGCGGACGGCACGGTTGGACAACACGACGTTGTGGTCGCGGTCGATGACCATAAGTGCTTCCGGAATCTCGTCAATGATCGTCTGAAGAAACTGACGCGACTCCCGCAGCGTCTTTTCGGCGCGCTGCCGCTGCACCAGGCGCCACATGCCGCCGATCAGCAGTGACAACTGTCGGACATCTCCCTCAACGTACTCGTCTTCCTTGTTGGCGACCGCGACCACGGCGACGATGCGCTCTCCGTCAAACACCGGCACGCCCAGGAAACGGGACACCCGGACATGACCGTCCGGGTAGCCTTGGGCAGTGGCGTCGTCCGGCTGGTAGTCGTTGACGATGATGGCTCTTCTCTGACGAACGGCTTCGCCCCAGAGGCCTGCTTCGTCGACGTGGTAGGAAGGCGATCGGTCGGTGATGCGGCATTCCGCCATCGCGTCCTTCGACCAGGCATGCAGCGTCATCACCGACTCGTCGTCGTTCAGGAAGCCAAGAAAACCCACCTTGCTGCTGGTGAGCTTGACCGCCTCTTCCAGGGCAAAGTCACCGATCTCGGCGAAGGAAGCCGCGGTCATCTCGTTCAGTTGGACCAGTGTCTCCAGGCGAGCCTCGTTCAGCCGCAAAGCCCCTTCCGCCTGTTTGCGCTTAGTGATGTCCCGGAAGATTCCGGTGAACAACCGTCTGCCCGACAGGTTTACCTCGCTAATCGCGGCCTCGACGGGAAACACCGTCCCGTCTTGACGCTTGCCGGCGTACTCCCGGCCGGAGCCGGTGGAGCCCGTGTCGAGCAGGTAGTCCAAGCATCGACTGTGCTCCGCGTCCGGCGGCGGCGGGACGAGCGCCCGGATGTCCTGGCCGATGGCCGCACCGGGGGCGTAGCCGAACATACGCTCGGCGGCGATGTTGAACGAATCCACAACGCCGTCTTCGCCGAAGGTGAGGATGCCGTCCGCTGCAGTGTCCAGAACCGCGCGGGTCCTGGCCTCGCTGCTGGCCAGGCGCTTGATAAGTGGGTCCGTGCCCCGCAGAAAGAGCAAGGCGCCGGCAAAGATCACCGCCAGACCGACCGCGGCCGCAACGGCGCCGGCCTTAACGAACACGCCGCGAATCTCGGCCAGATCGATCTTGCCCACCACGCCCCAGTTAACCGTGGCGATCCGCTCGTAGGCGGCCAGCACCCTCTCGCCACGATAATCCAGACCTATCACAGTGCCAGACCGGCCGGTTAGAGCCAGCCGCATGGGTTCGGCTAACTCGGAATCGAAGAGAACGGGCAGAGGGTGGTCGAGATCGGAATGCCTGTGACGCAGCAGGAACACTATCTGATCACCCTCACGACGTGCCAGGGTAAACTCGCCGGTCTCACCGAACCCGCGGAACTGCTCGTGGGCCCGCACCACCTTGCTCAGCGTCGCCGCCTCCACACCGCCGGGTGCTGTCGCGCTGTGGGTGGCGTCGTAGCGGGCGACGGCCTCTATGAGTCGCGCCCGGCTCTGCACCGTCTCCACCAAACGGGCCCGCTGCTGCTCGAAGGCCGCCTGGTACAGCACAAACAGCGCCACCGCCCCAACGCCCATAGCCACACCGGTCATGACCAGGACCGAGCTGAACAGGATCTTCTTGCGTTGGTTCATGTTCGAATCCCGGACCTGACGGTACGCCGCCGGGCGCCGTCATTAATCGAAACTAGCTGCGCGAAACTGCCTATGCTCCAAAGCTTGAGTGCTATGCCCCTACTGCGACCTGAGGCTTGCCCTTTCTCCGGACCGGTGCGTATCCATGCTACGCATAACCGCCACCCGATTGCAAGCCATACGGCAGAGGCAGGCAAGCGTTCGCG
>JANQGB010000543.1 GCA_028277545.1 Phycisphaerae bacterium
GACTTTTGCGCAGTGTGGTCCACCAGGCGCTGCTCTATACCTCTGTGCACGGGCTTCCGGGAGACCACCACTTTTACGTGACCTTTCGGACCGCTGCCGAGGGCGTGCGGTTGGCGCCCGAGCTGCTTGCCGAATACCCGGACGAAATGACCATCGTACTTCAGCATCAGTTCTGGGACCTGGAGGTGGACGACGAGGCCTTCCGGGTGTCGCTCAATTTTCACGGCAGGCCGCAGCGGCTTCACGTACCGCTGTCTGCGTTGACCTCTTTCGGCGATCCGTCGGTAAATTTCGGCATGCACCTGAAGACCGTGGGCGTCGCCGCCGCCGAACAGGAGGAAGCGTCCGAACAGGACGCACCCCCCGCAGACGCCGAATCAGAAGCCGCCGCCGCCAAAGCCGATGATGCCGAACAGCCGGAGTCGGAAACGGGCGAGGTCGTTGCGCTGGACGCATTCCGCAAAAAATAGAGCTCGTTTGCAAAGGCGCCCGTAAGCAATCGGGAAACGAATACGGGCACACGCTGAAGCGGTCGCTTCGCGTACCTCCAGTGATTCGGATCATTGTGGACCTGACGCAGGGGAGGGGGACTTGTCCCTTCCGGTCGAGCACTGAACGGCGGACATGGCCAATTTCTTTCTCTATCTCACCACCGTCCTCGTCTGGGGCTCGTCCTGGCTGGGGGTCAAGTACCAGCTCGGTGTGGTCGATCCCGGAGCCAGCCTCGTCTATCGGTTTGCCATCTCCGCCGCCATCATGGTGGGGATCTGCGTTGTCACCGGACGGTCGCTCCGGTTCAGCCGGCGGCAGCATGGACAGATGGCGCTGCAGGGCCTGCTGCTGTTCTGCCTCAATTACTCGCTGATCTATAGCGGGACCCAGTACCTCACCAGCGGTCTGGTGGCGGTGGCGTTTTCCACCGTGTCGGTGATGAACATCGCGCTTGGCGCCCTGTTCTACGGCATCCCGCTCAAGCCCCGGGTGGTGGCCGGTTCGATCATCGGACTGCTTGGAATCGCGCTGGTCTTCTGGCCCGAACTCTCCGCGTTCGATTTGAGCCGCAGCGGAACCCTTGGACTGCTGCTGGCCTTGGGCGGGACGCTGTTCGCGGCGTTCGGCATGATGACCTCGGGACGCAACCAGAAACTGGGGCTGCCGGTGATCCAGACCAACGCGTGGGGCATGATCTACGGGACCGGTTTCCTGCTGCTGATTTCGCTGGGGCGGGGCATCGCGTTCGATTTCGACCCGGCGCCGCTCTACATCGGATCGCTGCTGTTCCTCGCGATCTTTTCCACCGTGATCGGTTTCACCTGCTATCTGACGCTGCTGGGCCGCATCGGACCCGACCGGGCGGCCTACGCCAGCGTCCTGTTCCCCATTGTCGCATTGGCCCTATCTACTATTTTTGAGGGTTTCGAGTGGACGCCTTTGGCGGCGGCGGGAGTAGCTCTGGTGCTCTTCGGCAACGCGCTGGTGCTGACGAAGGCGCGGCCGAATGTCAAGGCGACACCCGCGAACTAGGGGTAATACCAACGGTGGCTGATAACAACCGCTTGTGACGGTCTTTCGGGGTTTCCGGCAAGGAGCGTGGTGGGCGGTGATGCGGGAGCATCATAAGCGCCGCGCGACTCCGTCCGGAACCCCCGGAAGACCGCCCGAAGGGTCGCGTTTCTCGCATCCTCGGGGCGTCGGAACCACTTGACGATGGGTCCCCATCGCCGGCGCGGCC
>JANQGB010000586.1 GCA_028277545.1 Phycisphaerae bacterium
GATCACCAGGCTGGCGTGCGGATCCCAGAGCGGACAGTATTCGGCCGACTGGCATATCTGCCGGCACAGCAGTCAGCAACTCGCCCCGGGCGTCGACCAGCCCGGTGGCCAGGACGCCGGGTTGCCGCATTGCCGCCCAACTCCATCGCTCGAACTGACTCGTCAAGTAGGCGGTGGCGCCGGGGTCGGAGGTGGCGGCTGGTGCTGCCTCGGCTATCTGGACCGTTCCCAGTCTCACTACCGCCGCGAGCGTTCGGGCTTCGGAAGACCGGGCTACGCTGCGCAGCCGCCAGGCGTGCAGTCCCAGTGCCGTTACGCTGACCGTGATCAGCAACAGCACCATGGCGCCGGCCAGGCGGTCGACAACTGGCCTGATCTCTTTGGGCATCGGCCCGCCTCCGCCGCGCTGCGCTCCCGGCTGCCAGCCGGAGAGGCGCACCAGTTCCCCGCGCGTCCTGAGCGTGTTTCATCCGGTACTGGTCTGAACCGGCGTTGTTTGTATCGGCGCCCGCGGCTCCAGACGCCAGATAGCGGTGTTCCATCGGTACGGGGTGAGAGCTGCGCCACCTGCTGACTCGTTGCCTGTGAGTCTCCCTCCAATGCGTCAGCGGGGAATCTTCCGGGCGTAGGGCCGGAAAAATCACCCATTTGACGCACTCCACCCGCATTGGCTACACTTAAGCGGGGTGGGAAGTGCGCATGGGCTGCCGCTTGCTGGTAAGGGGGTACACTGATCGATGCGTGAGGCCGGAAATCCAAGGTGCCCACAACCGCTGGTGCTGCGGAAGTGTGCACGGGGGGGATTCACCCTGATCGAACTGCTGGTCGTGGTGTCCATCATCTCGCTGCTGATGTCGGTTCTGCTGCCCTCGATGAGAAGTGCTCGCGAGCAGGCCAAGCGCGTGGCCTGCCAAGCCAACATGAAGCAGATCAACACCACTTTGTTAACATACCTTACGGATTACGACGGGCTGCCGGTGTCTTACAACAAGAAGCCGAACGGCTGCGTCTGCGGTTGGTGTACGTGGAACTATGGTGGTTGGATGGGCAAGAACCCCTACTGGATCACGCGGAGCGACGGCTGTTTTCGCGTGCCGGCCTACCAGCGTCCGCTAACCGTCTATATGACCAAGGGTGAGGTGAGCCGCCCGGTCGGCGAGGGCGACGACGAGCGTGAGCTGCAGGGCCAGCCGGTCTTCAAGTGCCCGTCAGACAAGATCTCGGCCCAATGGCAGTGGTCTGCCGCAGCATCAGGCCAGGCGGCGGATACCTACTCGTCGTACGACGACGTCGGCACCAGCTACCACATGAACTTCTACTGGTGGTATCAGACCGACCGCGAACAGGGCATAGATCATGACGGTGACGGCGGCATCGAGCCTACGCTGGGCACATGCGAGAAAGAGCCCATCGATTCCTGCCCCACGCAGCAGATCGACTGGCCCTGCCGTTTCCGCCAGGGTCGCACCATCTGGCGGAAGTACCAGGTTCGCGGCTCCAGCCGTTTCGTCACGCTGGTGGAGGAACGCTGCGACTTCGCCCTGGTCGAGGGCATCCAGGAGCTGGGTTCACACGGCGGTTTCTCGCAGCACAACATGGCTTTTCTGGATGGGCACGTGTCCTATATGAAGCCCGACACTCGCGAGTTTTCGGGCGTCGATTGGACGGTGGTGGACGAACAGATCGAAGCCGCCGGCTGGAACTAGCGTAGTGCCTCAAGACTACTGAATCGGAACGAGCCGCGAACTTCAGTTCGCGCGGACTACTGGACTGTGAGGAGCCGCGAACTTCAGTTCGCACGGACTACTGGAATGTGAAGAGTCGCGCAGTACAGTTCGCGCGGACTACTGGATTGTGAGGAGCCGCGAACTTCAGTTCGCGCGGACGCCCAAAGGTCGATGACGCAGCCTACACGCGTAGATTGAAACCGTCGGAGACGCCCAGGCACTACACCAGCGCCTCCGTCGCCCTGTGACAAACCGGATCATCAGGACCGATATGTCGGAAATGTCCCGCACCAGACAAGTCTGCTACTGGGTCGTGTTCGTGTGTGTGGCCGGTGCCTCGATCTACGGCTTCGTACGAGGAAACCGGGGCCCGTTGGCCCAGATGCCGGACACACCGGAATCGGCGCAGGAGTTCATCTGCCGCGAGTGCGACCACGTCTTCAGCGTTACGCCGCGCCGGCGCGCCGAGCTGCTGTCTGAGGGCGGTCGGGTTCAACGCGAAGAGATGACCCCCGTGCGGCGGCTTTATCTGCCCTGTCCGGAGTGCGGGGCGGCTGAGGCGGTTGTTGCCCGGCGGTGCCCCGAGTGTGACCAGCCGTTTGCCAGAACCGGGCTGGACGGCCGGCGCCACGTGGCTTGCTCGGACTGTGAGGCCAATCGTCCTATCACAACATCCACTTCAGGCGACCTATAACGCCCGGCAACAGCAGCCGTGTGGAACAGGGCAAGATTTTCCATTTGGTTTGCGTAAGCCGGGTCTGTTTCATATTCTTGAAGTGTTGAGACCGGGGGCGGAAAGGATTCTCCAATGCACAAGCTGAAGGAAAGAGCTGTATTGTTCCTCCGCTCGGAGGACGGACCCACGGCCACTGAGTACGCCGTGATGCTGGGCATTATTGCGGTGGCAGTCATCGCTACAATGACCACCTTCGGCAACAAGGTCTCCAACATATATAGCATCATCGACGGAGCTACGCCGACCGGCTGATCACCGTATCGTGCCTACACTACTGTGCAAGGTGGCCTGTACCGCAGGCTTCCAGCCTGCACTCACCGCGAGAGCGATGCAGGCAGGATGCCTGCGGTACGTAACGATGCAGGCAGGATGCCTGCGATACGAAGGCATGCTGGCCTTGCGCTGTCGTGTCAACAGGTAGGTGCGGCCACTTTACCCGCCGATCAGGGAAGGTCGCGGACGCCGCTCATTGCCTGGGCGCTTGGTGGGTCGCTCGCCCGACGGTGACTTGGCGGGCTCAGGGCCGGCATCCGGCGCCGCGCTTGGCTTACAGCACCTCGACCACCAGCTCGGCCATAGAGACCAGATCCAGGAAGTTGTGGTGGACGACCTCCCGCATGGTCCGGGCGTCGCCGGTTTGCACGAAGTCGTGATACGCACCGGGTATCTCGCTGCCTGGAATGTCCCCGACGCGGCGGCGGCTGAGGACGTGGGTCTCCAGCGTCTGAAGCTTGCAGTCTGGCAGGCTGGAGCGGTACTTCCGCCGGCAGACGTGCAGCAGGTCGCAGTGTAGCTCCGGCAGTGGCAGGTCGATCCGCGCGACGGCAGCCCGGTCCTGCAGGAAAGGCCAGTCAAATGACTTGCCGTTGAAGGTCACCAGTGAACGCTTCTGCCGGCACAGAGCGGCGAAGCGATCCAGAATGGCCGCTTCCTCCTCGTAGTTGCGGGCCAGCAGTTGCTCGACATGCAGGTCGTCCTGCGCCAGCCACATGGTTCCGATAAGGAAGACCGGCGTGCCGGCGAAGCCGCACGTCTCGGTGTCCATGAAGAGCAACGTTTCGGGCCCGGCCTCGATCAGGTCGGTCAGCCCCGCGTCCAACTCGTCTATCCGATCGCGAGCCCGGAGCACCGTCTCGCCGACCCGGTGCCCGATGGCCGGTTCACCCATCCAGCAGCGTGACAACCGCCGGCTCACGCGATAGCAGCATCCGCTGGCGAGCTT
Source organism: Phycisphaerae bacterium (assembly GCA_028277545.1). GTDB lineage: Bacteria > Planctomycetota > Phycisphaerae > UBA1845 > UBA1845 > JANQGB01. The sequence continues at coordinate 3,686 of JANQGB010000586.1, forward strand.
TAGCTCGTCACCCTTGATAGACTGTTCCAGTGTCGGCCTCGGCTCGCGGCGGGCCAGCGCATCAGGATTCTGTGACGCCCGTCCGTGGCCCTCGACCGGGGGCACCGGTTTGGCAGAGTCGTGGTCCGGCAGCGGACCGCGGTTCAGGGCTTCGATTCGGCGGCGTACATCGTCCAGCGACATGCAGTGATTGTATCTGCCCGGATCATCGGGAAACACCCATTTCGCTTGCCCGGCCGGAGTACAATTCATAGCATACCCCGTTCGGGCCGATAATCGGAGAATTGGTGTTCACGATGGAATCCACGTTTCTAGACACGCTGGCTCAGCGAGTGCTCGTCTTCGACGGAGCCATAGGCACGGGACTGCACAAGCGCAATCTGCCGCTATCCGACTACCGCGGGCTGGAGAACTGCGGCGAGGTGCTAAACCTCACTCGCCCGGATGTCGTGCAGGACCTGCACCGCTCCTTCCTGGAGGTGGGTTGCGACGGGGTCACCACGAACAGTTTCAGCGCCAGCCGGCACGTTCTCGATGAGTTCGGCCTGGGCAGCGACGTCGTGGAGATCAATCGGGCGGCCGCGGCCATCGCCCGCGGCGTCTGCGACGAGTTTGCCACCGCTGACAAGCCACGGTTTGCCGTCGGGTCCGTCGGCCCTGGCACCAAGCTGCCCTCGCTGGGGCAAATCACGTGGGACGACATCCTGGAGAGCTACCGGCTACAGACTGTCGGCCTGCTCGAAGGCCGTGTCGACCTGCTCAACGTGGAGACCAGTCAGGACATCCTGCAGGCTAAGGCAGCAATATGTGCGGCCACCGACGCCATGGAACAGGTTGGCCGCCGCGTGCCTATCATCTGCTCGGTCACCATCGAGACCACCGGAACGATGCTGATCGGTACGGAGATCGCCGCCGCCCTGGCGACTCTCGAGCCCTACGATCAGGTGCAGGTCATCGGCGTGAACTGTGCCACCGGTCCGCAGGAGATGAGCGAACACGTACGCTACCTCGGCTCGGCCTGTAACCGCTACCTGCTGGTGCAGCCCAATGCCGGGTTGCCGCAAGTTGTTGATGGTCAGCCCCACTACACTCTGACTCCTCAGGAACTCGCCCGCTGGCAAGTCGAGTTCGTCGAGGTCGACGGTGTCAACATTGTCGGCGGTTGCTGCGGAACGACGCCGGAGCACCTGGCCGCCGTAGTAGAAGCCATCGGCCTTCGGGCTCCGAAGTCACGCCAGGTCCATTACGAGCCCGCCGTCAGCAGTATCTATCAGGCGGTAACCGTGCGGCAGGACGCAGATATTCTGTCGATTGGCGAACGCACCAACGCCAACGGCTCCAAGCGATTCCGCGAACTGCTGGCCGCCCAGAACTACGACGCCATGGTTCAGATGGGCAAGGACCAGATAGAGGCCGGCTCTCATCTGCTGGATGTCTGCACCGCCTACGTCGGCCGGGACGAGGTGCGCGACATGTCGGAGGTCATGCGCCGCTTTGCCACGGAGATCAACGTCCCGCTGGTCATTGACAGTACCGAAGTGGAGGTGACTGAGGCGGCATTGAAGCTGTCCGGCGGTCGTTGTGTCATCAACTCCATCAACCTGGAGGACGGCGGTGAGCGACTTGATGCGGTCTGCCGGCTGGCCAGGCGTCACGGTGCCGCATTGGTGGCCCTGACTATCGACGAAGAAGGAATGGCCAAAACCGCCGACCGAAAGCTGGCCGTCGCCCGCCGCATCCACGACCTGGTGATCCAGCGCCATGGCATCAGGCCGGGCGACCTGATCTTCGATCCGTTGACCTTCACTATCTGCACCGGCAGCGAGGATGACCGTCACCTGGCGGTGGAGACTCTGGAGGCCGTTCGGCGCATCAAGGAGGAATTGCCTGGTGTTCACACGCTCCTGGGTGTCAGCAACGTCAGCTTCGGCCTCAAGCCGCCGGCCCGTAAAGTGCTCAACAGCGTATTCCTGCACCATGCCCGGACCGAGGGCCTCGATTCAGCCATCCTCCACTCCGGCGGCAT
>JANQGB010000648.1 GCA_028277545.1 Phycisphaerae bacterium
GTCATGATGGCCGCCATGCCGGATGACGTCGAGCAGCATTCCACGTGCCCGTCGAAGCCGTAGCTCTCCAGCAGCGCCAGCGTCCACTCGTAGTAGTACGTCGACGGGTTGGCGATGCGCGAGTAGGTCCAACTGGGGATCAGGTAGGCCAGGGCCGCCGCCATCTCGTCCGAGTCGCGAAAAGCCTGGGCCGTGCTGGTGAAAATGGGTTCGATGATCGACCCCTGGTAGTCCTCAATGGCGTCCTGGACCGTGTACAACCCGTGTGTAGCGATAGTGTCAAACTTCCACTTCTTGACCACTTGCTGGATGTAGTCATCCCGCCTGGTCAGGTACTCGTTGTTCCGGTCGATGTAATCCTGCATGCCCGGCGTGATGTGGACGTCGTTACCGTCGCTCATTGTTGGTTCCCGTGGAAAAAGGCTCTTTCCTACCGACTACCGCCCCAGGCCGGGACGATGTGTCCCGCACCGCCTGCCCCTGCCGCTCACTGTTGTCGTACCAGCAATAGACGTGCCCAGAATACCCAACTGACCTCGCTTTTTCCACGACCGCAGCGGGCCCGGGAAGGCGCCAGCGGCAACTGGCGCCCACCCGCAGCCGCAGTGATCCCGTCACTGTCACCGGCGACCGACAGCGGCCTCGAAGGCGCCGGGATCAGGGGGCGCGATTGGCGAGCCGCACCTGAGCACGGGGATAAATTCCTTGTTTGTAACGTTTTGTATGCTCCGGACTCGACTTCACCTGGCCCGATGTGCTAAAAACAAGGTAAGGAGGCGGACCCGTTCCGCGCCGTGTGGGGGTTCCCTATTATCGGTCGTAGCGAGCTGCGTAGATGGCCACGCGCCAAGCGTGTTGGTTCAGGAGTAGAGCATGATCCGGCTGCCCAGGTTCGTTGTAGTTGCGGCATCTTCAGTAGCAATCTCTTTCATTACAACAGTTTATGCGTCGGCTCCGCTGGAGGTACATCATGGCGAACAGCTTGATCCCGCCGACCTCGGCCCCGGCGTCATCGAGTCGATGGACGTGGTTATCGCCCGCGACCTGGCAACGGCAGCCGAACGGGCCCAGGCCCCGCCCAAGGAGACCCGCGGTCGCTGGGTGGTCCCGTCCCGGCGTTCGACGTACTACCCCAAATCAGGCCAGCACAACCTGACCAACAAGTGGGGCGACACGCGGATGGGGATCGGCTTTGCCGGGCCGGTGACCCTGAAGGGAGCGTATTTCAGCGGGCAAGGCGGCGCCGGCGTCTGGACCAGTGGCGTCCGCGCCATCGGCTTCCGCGACGGCACCGAGGTGGCCCGCACTGAGTGGTTCACCGAGATCAGCGATCAGCCCGCCTGGTTTGAGATGAACCTGAGCGGCGTGGATCGCCTGGTCATCGAATCGAAGCCGGTACTCAACGGCGGCGGCTGGTACGCCCTGGATGACCTGACCTTCACCCCCTCCGCAACACCCGGTCAGAACCAGCCTGAGAGCGTGGTCCTGGACTTCGAAGACTGCGGTTTCCACCGGACGCTGAGCGGCAGCGCATACGCCGGTCTGACGTGGGAGATGGGTCACGGCAGTTTCGTGGAAGGACAGGGTGTCCCTGCTCCGCAGATCCCTCCGGGGCTGGACGTCGACGAGGGCGAGACGTTCGAAGGACCGGTGTTTCGCAGCGACGGCGGCACGCTGCCCGTGCTGGGCACCAACTTCCAGGGTGTGGTGCGCGGCGACGCATCCAGTTGGTCCTACCCGCCGGACACCTGCGGAGCGATCGGCCCGGACCACTTCGTGGAAACGGTGAACCGCAACTTCGCCGTCTACAACAAGACCACCGGCGCCCAGCTGATCAACACCAACCTGGGCTCGTTCCTGCCGGGTTCCAGCGGCGACCCGCGAGTGTTGTTCGATCAGCACAGCGGTCGCTGGATAGTTACTGTGCCGGATTTTGACACCAAGCTCTTCCTGGCGGTTTCGACGACTGACGATCCGACGGGTAGCTGGTTCAAGACCCACTTCGTGGTCTCCGATGGCAGCGACAGCGGCTGCTGGCCGGACTACCCCACGCTGGGCGTCGATGCAGAGGGCATCTATGCGTCGTCCTACATGGTGGGGTGCGGGATGAGCATCTTCGCCATCGACAAGGCCCCGCTGATCGACGAGTCGCCCAGCCTGGGCACGGTCACGGCCTTTCGCGATCTTACCTACGAGGGTGCCATACAGCCGGCGCACACTTACGGCACGCCCGGCTACCAGTTCTTCGTTTCACGGAGGTCGTCGAACTCGCTTCGCGTCCGCCGGCTGGAAGGCCCGTTGACCTCCCCGACGCTGACGACGATGGGCAACGTGTCGATTCCCAGCCACTCCTCGCCGCCCGACATTCCGGCCCTGGGCAGCACCACTCCGCTGGACACCGTCGGTCACCGCCTGATGAACGCCGTCTACCGCGACGGTTCAATCTGGACGGCGCACTGTGTTGGCCTCAGCAGCAGGGCCGCCTGTCGCTGGTACGAGATCAACGTCGGCTCGCTGTCTCTGGCTCAGAACGGCACGATCAGTGACGCGACGCTGTCCTACAGCTTCCCCACGATCACGGTCAACTCCCGCGGCGACGCCGTAATGGGCTTTTCCGGAGCGAGCCCGGATCAGTACGCGGCCTGCTATTACACCGGACGCTTCGCCACCGATGCGCCGGGAGAGATGGCCCCGCCAGCCCTGATCAGAGAGGGCAATGCCCCCCAGAACAATCTGGACGGCTACGGGCGCAATCGCTGGGGCGACTACAGCCTGTGCAGTGTCGATCCGGTCGACGACATGACCTTCTGGACGGTCCAGGAGTACGCCTACCAGACCGACATCTGGGGCACCTGGATCGCTCAGCTCAACGTGTGGGTGCCCAACGACGACTGCACAGACGCGGCCATAGTGGACAACGGCGTCCAGTCCGGCTCTACCACCCTGGCGGACCCGGACGGGGACGCCAGTTGCAGCGCTTCGAGTTCGTCGCCCGATGCCTGGTTCAGTTACACGCCGCCGTTCGACGGCATACTCAACGTCGACACCTGCGGCTCGACCTTCGACACCGTGCTGTCGGTTCACACTGGCTGCCCCGGCAGCGACGACAGCGAGCTAGGCTGTAGCGACGACGACGACTTCTGCGGCGACGGATCGGCCCAGTCCTACGTCAGCATACCGGTCACCGCGGGCGTCGAATACCTGATCCGGCTGGCAGGCGCAGATGGGGCCAGCGGCAACTTCCTGCTGACCGTCGACGGGCCGGCAGACACAACGCCGCCCGACCCGGACCCCATGGGCTTCGAAATCGCTCCAGCGGCGACCAGCAACACGGAAATCGAAATGACCGCCACGCTGGCCACGGATAGCCAGACCCCGCCCATCGAGTACCGGTTCGACTACGTAACCGGGGGCGGCGGGACCGGCGGTTCTGACACGCTGTGGCGGTCGGAGCGCTACTACCTCGACGGCGGCCTGCAGACGAACATGCCCTACACCTACCGGGTCAAGGCCCGCGACGGCAAAGGTAACGAGACGGAGTACAGCGAGCTGGCGACCACCTACACCATGGCCGTCGTTCCGGCGGCAC
>JANQGB010000702.1 GCA_028277545.1 Phycisphaerae bacterium
GACTTTTGCAGGAAAGCCGCCCTCACGCTATCGCCAGCCCGGTTCTACTCTCCAAACTGCGCAACCTGGGCTAGGCCCGGCATTTATGCCGGGTTAAGGGCACGCATCGTAGTATGTGCGAGCCCGGTTCACCGGGGTCCTCGATGCCGGTCTTCAGACACCGCGCGTGCGCCATCGATTCGCCTGTACCGGACTCTCAAGTGCGATGGGCAAAGCCACTCCACGAGAAGCCCACTGGAAGCGGGCTCGTCTCCGCCTGCTCGCGTGGTAATCCCGGCATGAATGCCGGGCCTAGCGTCTGAGGTGCGAGACGGTCATAGGGCGTGGGCTTCAGGGTAGTTCCTGACGCTTGGGGCCTCGGCCGGAGAACCATAGACAGCACTTGGCACTCACTTGCGGTTACACGGGCAAGTATGTATCCAGCATACGAGGGCCCCAGTCACTATTGGCCGGGGCCCTCACATATCTCGCCCGCAGTTCGTGACAGAGTGGTGCACTGGCGTTCCTGCGCTAGGCCCGGCATTTATGCCGGGTGGAGGACTCGTCGGGCAGTCTGTTTGACCCCGGTTTAGCGGGGTTCTCGATGGGGGTCTTCAGGCACTGAACGCGGAATGTTCGATTCACGGGACCGAATCGCGATCTCCTGCTGGTACCCCCGGCATCAACGCCGGATCTAGCGTCCCGGGGCGTGAGACGGTCGCTGCACGCGGGATCCTGCGCCGCCGGCAGCCCTGCCACTGGTTCAAGAACGGCGGATGGCTTCTGGCACTCGCCCGTGCACGCAGCCGCAAGACGCCGGTGCCACATAGACAGGCAACTTCTCTCAACCGGCCGCTACGGGCGGCACAGGGTGACCAAGGATACCTCCGGTGGACAGAGAAAGCGAACGCGCGGCGCCTGGCGACGTTCGTGCCCGACACCTCGGCTCACGTAGACTCGCCGCCCCTCCAGGTCATGCAAGCCGCCCGCGGCCACCTTGCGAGGCGTACTGTGGCAGGCGGTCAGCAGGGGGCCGACAATGGGCAACTGTATCTGGCCGCCGTGAGTGTGGCCGGCCACGGTGAGGTCCACTCGCGACCCAGGAGTCAACAGGTAAGAGGCGTCTGGCGTGTGGGCCAGCAGGACACGAACGTCCTTGTCGCCCGGGGCGGACTCCAACTCGGCGACGACCCGCGTGGCCGACGGAGAATCGCAGGGCCAACTCAGCCCTCCTATCGTCAACTGCCGATCACGTACGGTCGTTCGGACAATCTCGTTAAGCAGCAGGCGAACGTCGGTGCCCTCCAGGGCGCGGGTAACTTGCGTCGGCTGATCCACGTTCCCCAGAATGCAATACACGCCGCCAGGAGCGGACAGTTGGCCCAGTAGCTCGCGGAGGGCGGGCAACTCCCGGTCGAACTCCTCGTCCGTTCCCTGGAACAGGTCACCCGCCAGCATAATCACATCGGGCTTCTGTGCCATCAGTTGTTGCACGGCGGCCCGCTCGTGATCTGTTATGCGGTCGGTCTGCAGGTCGGCCAGAACGCCGATGCCTAACGCAACGCCGCCGCTGCGCTCGGGCGCCAGGATCGCGCTGGCGGTCTCGAGCTTTAGGTTGAATGGTGCCACGAATGTGGCGTAGGCACCCAGAGGCGCCGCCGGCAACAGTCCTATCGCCAGTATGCGTACCGGCATCGTAACCCGGCGGGGCGCCGCCTGGCCGTTCCAGCGCCGGCCTAAACAGAGAACCAACAGCCCGGCGACGGACGGCACCAGCACCAGGTCCAGATACGCTGCTCGCATAGCACCGAAGGCGTTCACTCCCAGCGCCCCAAGCAGGGGCTGCTTGGCTATGAACGCAACGGAAGTGGCCACAACGGCGGCCAGGACGCGCCCGAGGCCGATGCGAGGGCACGCCCCGGACTCCCGCGCCCGGCCCGGAGCCCATAACACGGCGCCCGCGACGGCGGCATCTATCAGCGTGGACGCGATCGTCGCGGTTGTGGGATCAAGCGTTGCCGACAACGGCCCGGCCTCCGTGAGTGGAATCTGCGCCTTGGCACTTGTTACGCTTGCCTGCTGCTACCGGTTCGCCGGCGTCGGGTGTCCGCTGGTGCCTCGCCGAGAGAGCGGGCCGACATCGCACGATACAACTTGGCAGTCACATGCAGCAACAACTCAATCATAGTCCGCGATCGGCGACGGCTGGCAAACGCTTGAGACGCGTCAACAGCTTACCGGCGCGCAACGCGGTGCATGAGTGAACGCGGTAAATAAACCCTGACTTGCTTGCCATGGCCAGCGCCCACATGTCTGCCCCACTTGCCAGCTTGAACACCCGTCAGTTTATCGGCTGTTGGCTGCGATGCTTCAATTCACAGGACCACCAGATAATCGTCAAGGCCTTTCAGTGGCGCAAGTGCTGGAATTATAAAAGGTTGCAGTCTCTCTTTGAAACTCGCTCGCCGGATGCGCTGTCGATGGGTATAATTGTGCACGCTACGGGCGAGAGTCCGAGTGACGGCGTGGAGAGACGGTTGGGAAAGAAGCGTTCCACCGCCTAATCCACACCACTGGGGGCCAAAGTAAAACGTGTAGCGTGCTGCAAACCATCGCCGGGTGGGAGGGAAGCTGATGGTCGCGCGAAAGAACGGCAGTCCTTGGGACTGTGTGTTGTTGGATCTCAACACGCAGGATGACTTCCTCGGGGTTGGCGGTGCGTGTCGAGTTCGGGACCCGCAAGGTTTATTAAGTTCTGTACGCAGGGTCATAGCCTGGGCCAAATGGAATCACGTGCCGGTCATTTCCTCGATTGACTCGCACCGGGCGTCCGAGGCGACACACGACGGATTCCCCAAGCACTGCATCGATGGCACCCGCGGGCAGTCCAAGCTGACCTGCACGATCTTCGGCCAACACATTAAGATTGAGGGAGACAGCACGCTGTCGATCCCCGTCGATCTTTTCCGGCGCTATCAGCAAGTTATTTTCCGAAAACGCACACACGATCTGTTCGGCAATCCCAAGGCCGATCGTTTTTTGACCCAGTTGCCCACCAGCGAATACATCCTGTTCGGCGTCGGACTGGAGTACTCCATCAAGGCGCTTACCTTGGGCCTGCTGGCGCGCGGCAAGCGTGTGACCGTGGTAGCCGACGGTTGCGGCTTCTGGAGCTCTTCCGAGGCCAGCCTGGCTTTGCGACAGATGGCAGCCAAGGGCGCCGCGCTGGTCAGCGTTGACGAACTGCTCACCCGTCGGCCCCGCAGACGGGCGCATTATCCACTGCACGCCGTCGGGTCCAACGGGAACGGACACGCGCGCCGAAACGGGCGGGGACGCTCCAACGGCAACGGAAAGGCCAACGGTACCGGTGCGGCCGTTACCGTTGGCTCTGCCCAGCCAACGGTCGTCAGGCCGACAGGTAGCGAGCCCACCCGGAATGCGTGGCTAAAACCTGTGAGAACCGAAGCTGGTCCGCTTTGAACCGTAGGCTTCCGGAGGTATACTGCACTCCACAAATGGGCCAGAGGATCACAGGCACGTCAGCTCGGCACTACCCGGGCCAAGGTGGAACCACCTAGTTGACTGAACTGAAACGCACAGATCTCTCCGTCAGGCAGGAGCGGGCCGTCCTGGTTAGCGTGTTGACGCCGGGCTTGCGAGTGGACGAGCGGAATCCTCTGGGTGAGCTGCAGGCGCTGGCAGAGGCCGCCGGCGCCTCCGTCGTGGACGGTTTGACCCAGAAGAGGACGACCCACTGCGCCGCAACCTGCATCGGCAAGGGCAAGCTCCAGGAACTTCGCGAGCGTTGCGATGCCGCTGAAGCCACCGTGGTCATCTTCGACAACGACCTCGCCCCCAGCCAGATACGCAACATAGAAGGGCACGTGGACTGCAAGATCCTCGACCGCAGCGAGCTGATACTGGATATCTTCGCCGCCCGGGCGCGGACGTACGAGGCACGCCTGCAGGTCGAACTGGCCCAACTGCAGTACACCGCACCGCGCCTGCGCGGCATGTGGAGCCACTTAGAGCGAATCGCCGGGGCCGGAGGAGCCAGCGGCGCGGGCGTGGTTGGGGGCATCGGTACCCGTGGTCCCGGCGAGCGGCAGATTGAGATCGACCGCCGCATAGTGGGGGACCGCATCGCCCATCTCAAACGCGAGATCGCCAAGATCGACCGGCGCAAGTCCCGCGAAGTCAAGTCTCGTGAAAACGAGTTCACCGTTGCCCTGGTGGGCTACACCAACAGCGGCAAGAGCACGCTGATGAACGCGCTGACCGACGCCGGTCGGCGTACTGATGACGCCCTCTTTGTCACCCTCGACACGCGTACGGCGCGCTGGAACCTGGGCGACCGCCAGTCGGCACTGCTCAGCGACACGGTCGGATTCGTGCGCGACCTGCCCCATCGACTGGTGGCGTCGTTCCGGGCAACGCTGGAAGAAGCCATCCACGCCGATCTGTTGTTGCACGTGGTCGATGCCACCTCGGCCACGGCCGATCTGCAGATTCAGTCGGTTGAGAACGTGCTTGCCGAACTCGAATGCCAGGAGCGACCGACTCTGACGGTGCTGAACAAGATGGACGCGGTCGCGGATCTGTCGGTCGTACAGGTGTTGGAGAACCGCATCCCCAACGCGGTTCGGATCAGCGCCCGTACAGGTGAAGGCGTGGACCGGTTGATCGAAGCCGTCAAGGGAATGATGGGCGCGATCTCGGTGGAGGTCACCCTGCGCATCCCGTTGACCGACGGCAAGCTCATCGCCACCATCGACCAGATCGCCGACGTTCGCGAGCAGCGTTACGATGGCCAGGCGGCAGAAGTGGAGGTCAGCATCGACCGCCGCCGCCTGGACCAGCTTACCGGTCGCTACCCCGAGGTGCAGGTCTTCACCGCCGATTGAACGTTGCCCGGTCTCCGTGTCTCAGCGTTCCGAGAGTCTGAAGTGGATCAGGGTGCCCTCGGCCGCCTGCTCGGTGTTGGTGACTACCAGGTTGTCGCCGAACAGCCCCGCATCCGTTTGCGCGGTCACCAGGACCTCGACGCCAGGTGCCGGTCGCATGTCGTCCGGCGCCAGGACCTTTACCCCCTCGTAGCCCACGTCGACGCATTCCACCTCGCACTCCGACTGGCCGATCTGCATCCGGGCCTCGATACGACAAGGGAAGCGATGCCCGTGACGCCGGTTTTGGCGGCATTGCGTACGAATCGGCGCATCGGTGTGCGGGTCCACCAGCGAGCGTAGGGGTGATTGAACGGTCATGAGTCCTTCCTTTCCCAGCCGGTCGACCTCTGCGCACGCCTGGTCCCCGGCCAGCAACGCACCTCGTGAAGTGTAAGCTCCGTCAACCACCATCGGCATGTTTCCGCTGTGCCTGAAGTCGTGATTCTGCCAGGCGCCTCAAGTGACGGTATTCGCCGGTCGCGAGGGGCGCGCCCCGTGCGGCGGTAGGGCGCTCAACGATCTGCCGGCAGAGACAGGTCTACCCAAACCAGGCGGTGGTCGCTTGATTTGTCGGGGTCGCTGACCAGATGCCTGAGTGGATCACCCGGCGCGGGCCAGAACACGCCCGTGCCTCTCACCACGAGTTCCCGGGCGGGCAGCACGTAGTCTATGCGCCCGAAGTGGCTGGTGCGGGTGGCCTTGTTCCCGGGATATGGCCTGTCATGCGCTTGAGCGCCCGCGCTCGTCGGGAGCGGATCGCGCACGCGTGGATGCTGGAGCAACTGGGCGATCGCCGCCACGCCGTACGCTATCTCGTCGATCACCGGGTCGGCGTTCAGGTCGCCCAGGATGACGAATGCCGCATCGCGGGGCAGCCCGCCGCGCCTTCCCTGATCGTCCTGTATGTATGCGGCGGTCTCCCCACCGGTGAGGTAGTCGGCCCATAGTCGCACTTCGTCGAAGGCCCGCCGCCCGTTGTGATCTTCCGGCCCGTCGAATACCGGTGGCGTCGGATGGCTGGCTAACACGTGTAGCACCGAGTCACCGATTCGAATGGGCACGTCCCAGTGGCTCTTACTCGACAAACGCAGGATTGCCGCCTCGTCCGGTGCGTACCAGACCGGTTTGCCCTGCTGCCCATCGGGCATGAGGTTGTCAGGCATCGCCTTCCACAGGAGCTTCTGAAACGTCCGCACGTTGGGCAGGTCTATGGGAAACCGGCTGTAGAGGGCCATGCCATACTGGCCAGGGTATCGCCCGTAGCCGAACGCATCCGCGGGTCCGTCCGTCTTGCCGTCGTTGTCGAGGTCCTTACGGGTGGGCAATCCGGTGTTCGTGGGGGCGAAGAAGAGGTGCGGATATTCGACGGCGAGCTGACCGTTCTGGCTGACCAGCAGATAGCGGGCCAGGAAGGCCGCGGCATTAGCGCCCTGCCCGGCATCGAAGTCGATCTCGTTTATCAGCAGGATATCGGGGCGGACACGCTGGATGATCTCGGCCGCCTTGCGCAACTGCGGGTCGGCACCCACGCCCGCCCGCTCCACCCGGCTCAACTTCGTGGCGCTCAGTTCCCAGATATTGAACGTCGCGATTCGTACCCTCTGATCGGCTTGGAGGCAGCAGGGGGCTGCCAGCGCCGCCCAACATAGTAACACCGGGTAAGTCATGGG
>JANQGB010001000.1 GCA_028277545.1 Phycisphaerae bacterium
GACGGGTCCCGACCACCAGCGACGCCTCGTTGATGTCGTAGGCCCAGCCCACGGGGCCCAGCTCGATCTGGACGCCATCGTCCCACAGGAACGTGATACTGCCCTGATCTCCCACGACCTGGCCCAACTCGTTCACTCCGAAGACTTCATGCATTTCGCCCAGCGTTGTGATGGTGTACTGCACCTCGCCCGCCGCCGGCCCGCCCATGCAGACCACCGCGACCGCCATCACCGCCAACTCACACCTCAGTCGATATTTGAACACTTCTCATTCTCCTGGTTGCTCTAGCCTGGGCAGAAACCTCCTAAGCTACCCAGTATAACAACTCCATGCCTTCGACTGTCTCCCGTCTTTACATGAACACCGAAAGACGCGACCCACGATCCGCCGCTCACTCGCCGGCGCCCGGCTGATAGTGCCCACGTCCCACATCCTGTATTAGCGCCATCTGCGCCCGAAGCGCTCCCGAAGTCTGACCTTGGGGGAAAGAAATTGAAATATCAGTACTACTCGCCCCAGCACCGGTCAGTCGTTCCGTCCGCAAGTGTGCCTACGTGTCGCGACCGACTGCGGTTCCCGTTGGCGGGGAGATCGCTCAACTGGTTGTCCCGTCCAAACTTAGCAGGACTCGGAGTCAGCAGGCGTATGCACGCCGGCTCGTGCCGCACCTCTGTGTGTGGCCGGCCCATCAGGCTGCCCACCAGAAGGGCCGCGAAGGCGCTGCTCCCCAGCGCGGCGCTGGCGTCTGGCAAGCACTCCGCCTGGCGTGCGCGTGCTGCGATCCGCCCTCTGCGGAGCGCGCCCAGACACGCCGGCCGTGGCGTCGGCATCCTAGAGTGGCCGATTCGTGCAGACGCTTGTCCGCACCGCGTTCGATGCGGGATGGGGTCCTTGCGGGGATGGAGAGCCCGCCTGTCAATATGGCATTCGTGGTTCCCCGCTGTCGCCACTTCTGCCAACGTGGCAGAAGGTCGGGGCGGCCTTCGAAGGGCCGGCTTTCGTAACATATTGCTCAGGCAATAGTTATGGTCTCTCGTCCGACTGGCATCTGACTTGCTCTAGCAGCTTGACGGAGAAGTTATGCAACTACGGCGCAGCGCGAGCTGTAACCTCAGCAGTTAAAAGGAGATAGGAGTTATGGCGGTCAAGCAGTTGGCCTATGAAGCAGACGCCCGGCACGCCCTGATGGAAGGGGTCTCCAAGCTGGCGAATGCCGTGAAGGTTACGTTGGGGCCTCGGGGTCGCAATGCGGTGCTCGATAAGGGGTGGGGGGCTCCCACGGTCACCAAAGACGGCGTGACCGTCGCTGAGGAAGTAGACCTCACCGACAACTACGAGAACATGGGCGCCCAGTTGGTCAAAGAGGCTGCCAGCAAGAGCAGCAAAACGGCCGGCGACGGGACCACGACTTCGACGGTCCTGGCCGAGGCGATGTTCGCCCACGGCCTCAAGGCGGTTACCTCCGGGGTGGATGCCAACGCCCTCAACCGCGGCATTGAGAAGGCGGTCCACGCCGTGGTCGAGCAGCTCGCCAAGCTGGCCAAGCCCATCAAGGTCGCCAGTCGCGACGACATCGTCAGCGTGGCCTCCATAGCGGCCAACAACGACGAAGAGGTCGGCAAGCACCTGGCGGACTGCTTCGAGCACGTCGGCAAGGACGGCGTCATCACGGTTGAAGAGGGCAAGTCGGCCGAGACGCAGATCGAGGTGGTCGAAGGCATGCAGTTCGATCGCGGTTTCCTCTCGCCGCACTTCGTTACCGACCAGGACGCCATGGAGTGCGCCCTGGACAAGCCCTATGTCCTGATTCACGAGGACAAGATCAGCAGCGTTCAGAAGCTGGTTCCCCTGCTGGAGAAGGTTTCCAAGGCCAAGCAGCCCCTGCTGATAATCGCCGAGGACGTAGAGGCCGAAGCGCTGGCGACGCTGGTGGTCAACAAGATTCGCGGCACGGTGCAGGTCTGCGCGGTCAAGGCGCCGGGTTACGGCGATCGTCGCAAGGCCATGTTGCAGGATATCGCCGTGCTGACCGGCGGAGAGGCCATCATGAAGGATCTGGGCCGCGAGCTGGAGAGTCTCTCGGTCAGCGACCTGGGCCGGGCCAAGAAGGTTCGCATCGATTCCGACAACACCACCATCATCGAGGGCGCCGGCAAGACGGCCGAGATCAAGGGCCGCATCGAGCAGATCAAGGGCGAAATCGAGGCCAACACCAGCGACTACGATCGCGAGAAGCTGCAGGAGCGCCTGGCCAAGCTGGGCGGCGGCGTGGCCCAGATACAGGTCGGGGCGGTCAGCGAGACCGAGATGAAGGAGAAGAAGGCCCGCATCGAGGACGCCCTGCACGCCACGCGGGCGGCAGTCGAGGAGGGCGTCGTGGTGGGCGGCGGCGTGGCACTGGTACGCTGCCTGAAGGCCCTGGACTCGGTCGAGACTCCGAGCGAGGACGAAGCGGTCGGCGTGGACACCGTGCGTAAGGCGCTGGCGGCTCCTCTGCGGCAGATCGCGGCTAACGCCGGCTTCGAGCCCGGCGTTGTCCTTCACAAGGTGGCCGCCAAGACCGGGTCGTTCGGCTTTAACGCCCTGACCCAGGAGTATGAGGATCTCGTCAAGGCCCGCGTGATCGACCCCGCCAAGGTCGTTCGCACGGCGCTCGAGAACGCGTCCAGCGTGGCTCGCATTCTGTTGAGCACCGATTGCATCGTGGTCGACAAGCCCAAGGAGAAGGAAGAGGACGAGCCGGCTCCGGGCATGGACGACATGGGTGGTATGTACTAGACCGCGCGGCCGCGACAGCGGTCGCCGTTGAGCAGGACACGCAGACCAAAACGAACACTATAGACGGAGGCTATAAACGATGGCAGCCACAGCCACGAAGACCAAGATCAAGTTTCGCCCCCTCGACGACCGGGTTCTGGTGGAGGTCGCCGACGCCGAAGAAGTGACGGCCGGAGGCATCGTGCTTCCCGATACGGCCAAGGAGAAGCCGCAGCGCGGCACCATCATCGCCGCCGGCCCGGGCAAGCTGCTCGACAGCGGCGAGCGCGGCGCCATGGAAGTGAGTGTCGGTAACGACGTGTATTACGGGAAGTACTCCGGCACGGAGGTCGAAATCAGTGGTGACAAGCTGGTTATTCTCCGCGAGAGTGACATTCTGGCTGTCGTGAACGAGTAGTCGGCAGCGAAGGAGATATAGACGATGGCCAAACAGATGATGTTCAGCCAGGATGCCCGACAGCAGGTGCTCGAAGGCCTGTCCAAACTGGCTGCCACGGTTAAGATTACGCTGGGTCCGGTGGGGCGCAACGTAATTCTGCAGAAGTCTTTCGGCGCCCCGCGCATCACCAAGGACGGGGTGACCGTTGCCAAGGAAATCGAGCTGCCCGAGCCGTTCGAGAACATGGGCGCCAAGATGGTCAACCAGGTGGCTTCGCGCACCAGCGACGAGGTCGGCGACGGCACGACCACGGCCACGGTGCTGGCCGAGGCGATCTACCGCGAGGGGCTCAAGAACGTGACCGCCGGGGCCAATCCCATGGCCATCAAGCGCGGCATAGACAAGGCCGTCGCCGCGGCGGTCAAGAGTATCGCCGAGCAGTCCACTCCGGTGAAGACAACCGACGACCTGGCCAAGGTGGGCACCATTTCCTCCAACAACGACCCGGACATCGGGGCACTGCTCGCGTCGGCCATCGAAGAGGTCGGCAAAGAGGGCGTGGTCGAGGTTGAAGAGGGCAAGGGGCTTGGCGACGAGAAAGAGATCGTCGAGGGCATGCAGTTCGACAAGGGCTTCATCAGCCCCTACTTCATGACCAACCCGACCTCCCTGGAGTGCGTGCTGGAGCAGCCGTACATCCTGCTATACGAGAAGAAGATATCCAACCTGCGCGACTTCGTGCCGCTGCTGGAAAGCACTGCGACCGCCGGCAAACCGCTGCTGGTAATCGCGGAGGACATCGATGGCGAGGCGCTGGCGGCCCTGGTGGTCAACAAGCTCCGCGGCACCTTGAACGTGTGTGCGGTAAAGGCCCCGGGCTTCGGCGAGCGTCGCAAGGCCATCATGGGCGACCTGGCCACCCTGACCGGCGGAACGCTGATCAGCGAGGACCTGGGCATCAAGCTCGAGAACGTGACCCTGTCGCAGTTGGGCCAGGCTGGCCGCGTGGTCGTCGACAAGGACACGACCACAGTGGTGGACGGCGCCGGCAAGAAGTCCGAGATCAAGGCCCGTGTCGAGCGCCTGCGCACCCAGATCGACAAGACCACCAGCGACTACGATCGCGAGAAGCTCCAGGAGCGCCTGGCCAAGCTCACCGGCGGTGTGGCCGTAATCCGCGTGGGCGGGGCCACCGAGATCGAGGTCAAGGAGCGCAAGGACCTGGTGGACGACGCCTTCCACGCCACCCACGCCGCTCAGGAAGAGGGCGTGGTGCCAGGCGGCGGCGTTGTTTTCCTGCGTGCGATCGAGGCCGTCGAATCCGCCCGGGCCAAGGCCCGCGGCGACCAGAAGATCGGCTTCCAGATCGTGGCCAGGTCGCTGCGTGAGCCGACCCGGCAGATCGCGGAGAACGCCGGTGCTGAAGGTGATGTGATCGTCGAGCAGATCCTGGAGAAGACCGGCCGCTACGGCTACAACGCTCGCGACGGAGAGTTCACGGACATGATCAAGGCCGGCATCATCGACCCTGCCAAGGTGGCCCGCATCGCGCTGGAGTCCGCGGCCAGCGTAGCGGGATTGATGCTGACCACCGATGTGCTGGTAACAGACTTGAAGGACGACGATAAGAAGACTGGGCGGGCGGTGCAGTAAGTCCGCTGGCAGACTGGCGATGCGACCGGGGCGGGTCCTGGCGGCCCGCCCCTTGCACGCCCGAGTAACAGGCGCCTGATAGTGCCCGAGAAACGTGACTACTACGAGGTTCTCGAGGTCTCCAAGACGGCCACGCCGGATGAGATCAAGAAGTCCTATCGGCGGCGGGCCCTGAAATACCACCCGGACCGCAACCAGGACGATCCGGAGGCGGAGGTCAAGTTCAAGGAAGCGGCCGAAGCCTACGAAGTGCTCAGCGATCCTTCCAAGAGGCAGCGCTACGACCAGTTCGGTCATGCCGGAGTCGGCAGCGAAGCCATGCACGACTTCAGCCACATGGGGGTCGATGACATCTTCTCGATGTTCGGCGATCTCTTTGCCGGCATGGGCATGGGCGGCGGTCGCGGCGGCCGATCGCGCGGGGCGGACTTGCAGGCCCAGGTCGAAATCAGCCTGGCCGAGGTCGGTGCCGGTGCCGAACGCACCCTCGAGTTCCGGCGCAACGATTTCTGCGATGATTGCGGTGGCAACGGGGCGGCTCCCGGCAGCGACCGGCGAAGCTGTCCCACTTGCGGAGGGTATGGTCAGGTCGAGCAAGCCAGCGGATTCGGCGCCCTCTTCGGCCGTATGATCACCGCCTGTCCCAACTGCAAGGGCAAGGGCACGCTGGTGGTCGATCCCTGCAAGCGCTGCCGGGGTACCGGCAGGCATCCGCAGAAGCGCGCCGTGACGATCCAGATCCCGGCCGGTATTCACGACGGGCAGGCGGTGCGGGTGCGTGGCGAGGGCGAGGCCGGCGAGCCCGGCGCTTCGCGCGGCGACTTGCACTGCTACGTGCGCGTGGCACAGCATCCTTTCCTCGAGCGCCATCACAACGACCTGGTGTGCCGCCTGCCGATCAGCTTCACCCAGGCCGCCTTGGGCGGGAAGGTCGAGGTGCCGACCCTTGACGGTCGCGTAGTCATGACCATCCCCCGCGGCACGCAGACCGGCCAGGTGCTGCGCCTGGCCAATCAGGGTGTGCCCGACATTCGCACCGGCCGGCCCGGAGACGAACTGGTGCAGGTAGTGGTCGAAATACCCAAGAAGCTCTCCAGTCGCCAGGAGGAGTTGTTGCGCGAGTTCGCCGAGAGCGAAGACGTCAGCGTGTTGCCCGAGTCCAAGGGCTTCTTCGATAAGCTGGTGGACTACTTCTCGGGAGACGATGCCGATCAGCAGAAGGAGGGTCGCTGATCCGTGACGGGGCCTGCCAGCCTGTTGGCTATTCTGACGGCCGAGCAACCATGAGAAAGAAGAACAAGAAAGACAAGACCGCCCAGTCGGAAGAGACCCGGAAGCAGGGCGAGTCCGAGGAGGACAGCGCTGCCCAGGCCGCGCCGGAGCCGGGATCGTCCCCTGCGGAAGGCCGGGAGCAACCCCCGGAGCAGGAATTGGACCCGGTGCAGGAGGAGCTGAAGCAACTCCGCTCCCAGGTCGACGACCTGACGGACAAGCATCTGCGGGCTGTGGCCGAGCTGCAGAATTTCCGGCGCCGGGCGGCGGCGGAGAAGTCCGAGGCCATCCGGTACGCCAGCGCCGACCTGATCAAGGCACTGCTTACTCCGGTGGATGACTTCGAGCGGACCCTGGCGGCCGCCGACGACAACGGCGAGAAGTCGGCGGTAGTGGACGGCGTCCGGCTGGTCTACCAGAACCTCGTCAAGGCCCTGGAAGCCCACCACGTGGAGCGGATATCGGCCGCGGGCCAGCCCTTCGACCCTTCGCTCCACGAAGCCATGATGCAGCAGCCCTCGGACGAGCATCCGCCCGATACGGTTCTCGAGGAGTACCAGGCCGGCTACAAACTCTGGGATCGCGTGTTGAGGCCAACCAAGGTGATCGTCTCCAAGCCGGTGCAGGAGCCGGATCAGCAGAGCGAGGATCGCGAGGAAGGAACACCGGACCAGGAACAGGACGCCGAGGAGCAGACCTGATGCCCACCTACGAGTACCAGTGCACCAAATGCGAACGGGTCTTTGAAGTCTTTCACAGCATCAAGGCCAAGCCCCTGCGCACGGTTGAAACCGACTGCTGCAAATGCCAGAACAAGGCACCGGTGCGGCGCCTGATCGGTACCGGCGGCGGAGTGATCTTCAAGGGGTCCGGCTTCTACGAGACCGATTATCGCAGCGAGAGCTATAAGGCCGGCCAGAAAGCGGAGAAAGACGCCGCTTCGGCCGCTTCGTCATCCGGTGATGGCAAGAAGAGCGACACCGGCAAGTCGACCGCCAAGAAGAAGGAAAGCACCAGCGTCGAGGGCACGTCGAAAAAGAAATCGGCCTGATTCATAGTGCCAGTGACGTGTGAAGTTATGCAACGGCGGACCAGCTTTGCAGGGGTAGGGTCCGCTCCGCGGACCAGTTTGCGTGGAGACGTTCACATGCTGATCGGTCCGCTACACCTCCGGAGGCTAACACGATGCCTCTCTATCAGTGTCCAACCTGCAAGAAGAACTGGAGCGTAGCTCGCCGTGAGGACGCTCCCTGCCGTCCATTCTGCAGCCAGCGCTGCCAGATGATCGATCTGAAGCACTGGTTTGACGAAGACTACGTTATCAGCGATCCGCTGGTTCCAGACCCCGAAGATCCCGACCAGGCCTCCGCCGACGACACCAGCGGCAGTGAATAGCGGCTGCCGGAGTCCGCTTCGGTTGACCTTCCGTTTGCTGAGCTCCGCACAGATTTGGCCGTACGGTCACACCTTCGCCGCCTGGTCGCGCGGCGCGCCCGTTGCAGCGCCATCGCAGAGCTGACCGTTGCCGCTACTGTCGGCCGAAGGCTTCCTGGAACCCGCTGAAGTCGACCAGATCGACATCCCCGTCCTTGTCGAAGTCGGTGATGCGGCAGCAGGCGTCGCCGTACAGCGGCGGCTGGCACGGATAGCCGGTCCACAGGCACGGGCCCGTGAAGCACATGGCCAGATCCGGAAAGTCGAGCAGATCCACCGTTCCGTCGCCGGTGACGTTGCCCGGCTGGTCGCACTCGTCGTGCACCGCGTTTGTGTTGCAGTCGCAGTTGGCGAGCGGATCGGGGTGTTCGATTCCTGCATGGAAGTCCGAGCAGACGTCCGCGCTGGCGCCCAGGCTGTCCTGGATGACGGCCACCCACGGGGCAGGTTCTGTCTGATCCAGCGTAACCGGCGAAATCCCGTAGGATCCGGTGTCCAGCACTCGGACCTCGCCGGGGTCGTCCACCCTGGTGAACGTGAAGCGCGGTTGCACGTTGAGTAGCGAGGTGTACGTTCCGCCGTTGCAGTGTGACTTCGTGGCCGTCAGTGTTCCGGCCGGCGGCAGCGTATCC